>JAZRTL010000283.1:0-2874 GCA_045652025.1 Eubacteriales bacterium | reverse complement strand
CAATAGGTCCGGGCATATTAACCAAAAGCATACCGAACGCAATGGGAAGGAGAAGAAGCGGTTCAAACTTTTTAACAATCGCAAGGTAGAAAAGAACACAAGCGAATAAAATCATCAAAATTGTGCCGTAGTCGAACTGAGTTTGAAGACCAAAAAAGTCGAAATAACCGGGATCTTCGGGAGGTGTAGTTAATGCGGAAAAGCCGGAGCTTTCCCAAAGCCCTAATAAAGCATTTTTAATAGCTTCTATCATAGCGTAATCCCTTTCTAAATATCCACAAAAAGATTAATTTAAGCGATTACGCAAAGAAGATCGCCCGCGTTAACGGAAGCGCCTTGATTAACGTTGATGCTAGCAACGGTACCGTCTTGGGGAGCAACGATGTCATTTTCCATCTTCATTGCTTCGAGAACGCAAATAACGTCGCCCTTCTTAACTGCAGAACCTGCAGCAGCGGTGATACGAAGAACGGTGCCGGGAAGCGGAGCGGTAACCTTTACGCCGTCAGCAGCAGTTGCGGAAGCAGCTGCGGGAGCGGGTGCAGCAGGCGCTGCGGCAGGTGCGGGAGCAGCCGCGGGAGCGGGTGCAGCAGCAGGTGCAGCGGGTGCGGTGTTAAAGCTTGCGTTAAGTGCAGCTTCTTCTACGATAACTTCATAACCGGTACCATTAACGGTAACAATATACTTTTTAGCCATGATAATGATTCTCCTTATTATTTAACAATTTTTTTAATCGAGATAATGTTGAAAGCACATTCGCTTTCACCGCGCGCAGCTGCAATAGCGGCAGATGCAATCGCTACAATCGCTTCATCCTCGGAAGCGGGCGCTGCTTGTTGTACGGGAGCAGCAGGTGCAGGTGTGGGAGCAGGTGTAGCCACCGGAGCGGAAGCGACAGGTTTTGCGGTACTCTTAACGGCAAACAGCTTAAACAACTGAAGGATGCCGATCAAAATAAGAAGTACACCGAAAACTACGCCCATACCTATTAAAATAACTTGAACACCAACCGATGCTCTTTCGGCCATCGTAGAGCTTTCGTTGATATTCTCGCCAATCGCCATGAGTGTCGTTAAATTCATAGACAGAACTTCCTTTCGCAAGAGAAAACTCATATTTTCCCTATTTTATTTTTACATTAATTATAATACAACTTTATTCTAAAAAAATCAATATCATTTCCCACATTTTTTCTATTTTTTGCATAATTAAAACATATATCATTTGTAACTCATTTTATGATGATATTTTGTCTAATTTGACTATTATTTTTAGAGCTAAAAAAGCCAAGCGACTTCCCCGCTTGGCTTTTTCATTAAATATTATTTTCCGTATGCATATAAGAACTTAAGCTCATCAATCTTTGTCTGAGCGGCGCTCTTTTTCGATTCGAGCGTAGAAACAAAATCAACGCTCTTTTCTGCAACCATCTCGTGGAACATAGAAGAAAGTCCGCCAAAATCGTAACATTCGCCAATATCATAAACAATATTGTCGAAGATAATGTTAAGCATTTCCGCGCTTTCCTCATCACGAATATCCTTATACATAAGGTTTACGTCGTAATAAGCGGTAGTAAGATAGTTCTTCGCCCATGCGGAATATGCTTCGATCATATAAGCAGAAAATTCAGGGTCCTTTGCGCTAACGGGTATTGCAATACCAACAGTTTGCGAAGTAGAGCAATAGCTATAATATTCATCCTGAGTTTCGTCCATCAAGGGTACGGGAAGAATACCGAACTCAATATTACTTCTGCTTCTAAGCTTTGTAGTAGCGCTAAAATAAGAAGGTCTGAACAAAGCGCGTCCCTCATAGAACACCTCAAACGAGGTATCCCAAATGGGGTCAGCGCATTCTTGAGCGTGAACCAACCAGTTGGAACGGGTTAAAGTTTCAAGAATTTTGCGAGAAATCTTTGTGGAACGTTCGTTTGTGCCTATTGACAAGTAAGGAAGGTCTTCATCATCCTTATTACAAATCTTTTCGCCCGATGCACCGTAGAAAAGCAAAGCATCGCCGTATGCGGTAACCATTCCATAAGTATTATCGTCGGAATAGGAGCCGTCGTTAGTAACGATATTGCTTACTTGTCTTGCATATTCAACCATCGTATCGAAGGTCCATTTCTTTTCGCGAACGAGCTGATAAAAATCTATGTCGCTAAAATACTTTGCAACCATTTCTTTATTAAACAAAATGGAAGGAGTGTTAACCTTGTTCAAAATGGTAATATCACCGGTAGTGAAATAAAGCTGATCGTTAAAGGAAAATGCCTCGGAGCAGTTTTGGTCGTACCAAGGTGCTTCTTCATCAAAATTCTCGATAGACTTCAAATCGTGCAAAAATGCATCGATCGAAAGCTTGGAAAGATAGTTAAGAGTAGGCATAATTGCATCGTAAGTACCAAGGTTAGAGGTACAGTCGAGCATTATATCGTTGTTAATATCATCACTTTTAACAACGTTAAGAGTTACGTTATACAAGCTTTCTACTTTATCGTTACGGGTTCTAACCGCGGTTTCGATAAGGTCGCCGTACATTTCACTTTCAGTAGTAAAATCGTCCGATTGGTAGGTACCAGCACTTGCACCTCTAACGATAATTGTAAATTCTCTGCCATTAAGGTCAACAACCTCGTGTCTTGGCACATAATTGCCGTTAGCGTCCTTAAATTCATCGGTCTGTACATCGTTAACTGTAAGACTTGAAGTTTCGTTTGAATCGCCGCAAGCAACCAAAACGCCAAGCGCAAGAACAACTACCAAGAAAATGGAAATTAATCTTTTCATAAAAACCTCATAATATTTTTAAACTTTAGCATTACTAATCAATATAATATATAGTATAGCCAAAACAACCAAAGGCGAAGAG
>JAZRTL010000282.1:0-3642 GCA_045652025.1 Eubacteriales bacterium | reverse complement strand
AGTCTACTCTTCTCCGTACCCAGACCTCGCCCGTTCAGATTCGTGCGATGCGCGGTATGACTCCCCCTATCCGTATAATCTCCCCCGGTCGTGTGTATAGAAGCGACGTTGCCGACGCTTCCCATTCGCCTATGTTCCATCAGCTCGAGGGTCTTGTTATCGATAAGGGTATAACTATGGGCGACCTTAAGGGTATCCTTTCGCAGTTCGCTAAAACAATGTTCGGACCCGAAACAAAAACCCGCTTCCGTCCCCATAATTTCCCGTTTACCGAGCCCTCTGCGGGGGTTGACGTTTCCTGCTTCGTTTGCGGCGGTAAGGGCTGTCGCTTGTGTAAGGGCGAGGGCTGGATGGAAATTTTGGGCTCCGGTATGGTTCACCCCGAGGTTCTTCGTGCCGGCGGTATCGACCCCGACGTATATACCGGCTTTGCCTTTGGTATGGGTGTCGAGCGTGTTGCGATGGTTATGTCGGGTATCGATGACCTTCGCCTTATGTACGAAAACGACGCTCGTTTCCTAAAGCAGTTTTAATCGTTTGGAAGGAGAAAAATAATGGATATATCACTTAACTGGCTTGGAGATTATGTAAACCTTCCGAGCGATATAAAAACCTTCTGTGATGCAATGACTATGACAGGCACAAAGGTAGAGGGTTATAACGTTCTCGGCAGCGATATCGAAAACGTTATCGTCGGAAAAATTATGTCAACCGAACCTCATCCCGATTCCGACCACCTTATAATTTGTCAGGTCGACGTTGGAAAAGAAGAAAAGCTACAAATTGTTACTGGTGCTCAAAACATAAAAGCAGGCGACGTTGTACCCGTTTGTATCGACGGCGCAAAATTGCCCGGCGGTAAGACGATTAAGAACGGCAAGCTTCGCGGAGTGCTTTCCCAAGGTATGCTTTGCTCGCTTGGCGAGCTCGGCTTGACCGTTAACGATTTCCCCTATGCTATCGAAGACGGCATTTTCGTTCTTCAGGAAGAATGCAGCTTGGGCGATGATATTAAGGACGTTTGTAAGATTAACGATACCGTCGTTGAATTCGAGCTTACCTTTAACCGCCCCGATTGCTTGTCCTATATCGGTATCGCGCGTGAGGCGGCTGCTACCTTCGGTGAAAAGGTAAAGCTTCCTAACCCTAAGGTTTTGGAATGCTCTTGCGGCGAAAAGGCATCCGACTATATCAAGGTAAACGTGCTAAATACCGCGCTTTGTCCCAGATATACCGCAAGAGTTGTTAAAAACGTAAAAATCGGTCCTTCTCCGCTTTGGCTTCGTGCAAAGCTTCGCGCGGCGGGTATAAGGCCTATTAATAATATCGTTGATATTACCAATTTCGTAATGCTTGAATACGGTCAACCTATGCACGCGTTCGACTACGAATATATTAAGAGCCGCGAAATCAACGTTCGTAACGCGTTTGAAAATGAAACTATCGTTACTCTCGATGGCGTTGAGCGTAAGCTGACTCCCGAAATGCTCGTTATTGCCGATGGCTCTCGTGCCGTTGCTCTTGCGGGTGTTATGGGTGGCGAAAATAGCGAAATTACCGAAAATACAACCACAGTTGTTTTCGAAAGCGCGAATTTTGCTCGCGAAAGCATTCGTAAGACCTCTAAATCTGTTGGTCTTCGTACAGATAGCTCGGCGAAGTTCGAAAAGGGCTTGCCCGCTTGCAACACTCTTCCCGCTGTCGATAGAGCGGCAGAGCTCGTCACCTTGCTCGGATGCGGCGATGTTCTTGGCGGTGTTATCGATATTAATAACGCCGATATTAACGAACGTGTCGTTCCCTATGACCGCGCAAAGATAAACGCGCTTTTGGGTACGAATATCTCGGATGATGAAATGGATAAAATCCTTGCTTCTCTCGAGCTTATCGCCGACGGTAAGGGCGGCTTGATTGTTCCCGCATACCGTAACGATATTATAAATACTGCAGATATCGCAGAGGAAGTGGTTCGTATCTACGGCTTCGATAATATCGAGCCCACTATGTTCCGCGGGGCAGCCGATTTGGGCGGTAGAACAAAGCCCGAGGCGTTCCGTTACAGCATAAACGACGTTATGGCCGGCCTTGGCTATTGCGAATGCTGTACCTATTCCTTCGTATCTCCTCGCGCAGTTGATAAAATTAATCTCCCTGCGGATAGTAAGCTACGCGATTTTATAAAGCTTGTTAATCCGCTCGGCGAGGATACTTCGGTAATGCGTACCCATCCGTTACCCTCAATGCTCGAGGTTCTTTCCAGAAACGTTAACCGTAAGGTAGAAAAGTGCCGTATGTCCGAAATTATGACAATGTACTACCGCGATGGCGACCTTTCTGTTGAAAAGAAGACCCTCTGCTTCGCGTTTACTCCCGATTGCGGTGGCTTCTACGAGCTTAAGGCAGATGCCGAAGCGTTGTTCGTTCGCCTTAACATTTGCGCTCGCAGCTACGTTGCAATGAGCGAGGACCCCTCCTTCCACCCCGGCCGTTGTGCCGACGTTGTAGTTGGCGATAAGGTTGTTGGACGTATCGGTGAAATTCATCCGCTCGTTTGCGAAAACTTCGACCTTCCCAGAGGCGTTTGCGCGGCGATGATCTATACCGAGGAGCTTCTCGAATCTGTTCGTACCGAAAGAAGCTATATCCCGCTTCCCGTATATCCCGCAATGGAAAGGGATATCGCGCTGCTTTGCGATAAGAATCACGAAGCAGGCAAGCTTCTCTCCGATATCCGCTCCTATGCGGGTAAATCGCTCGAAAGCGCTTCTGTTTTCGACGTTTACAGCGGTAAGGGCGTAGAGGAAGGTAAGAAGAGCGTTGCGGTAAGATTGGTGTTCCGTCTTGCAGATAAAACGCTTACCGACGAGGATGCTGATGCTGGCGTTAAGAAGATACTTAAAAAGCTCGAAAAAGAGCAGGGTATCGTTCTAAGATCTTAAAAAATAAAAAACACTTGAAATAATATTGTTTTTGGTGTATAATAAACAAAAGCTTTTGAAAAATCTCTTGAGGAGGGCTTTAAAATGCAGGATAAGAAATCTACGGATAACAAACAAAAAACCTTGATGTTTTCTGTTAACGAACAGAAAAAGGAGCTTTTTCGCGTGCAGTTAAAGGGCGTGTATAATTCCTTGGAGGAAAAGGGTTATAATCCTATTAACCAAATCGTTGGTTATATTATCTCCGAGGACCCCACTTATATCACTAACTATAACAACTCCCGTGCGATAATTTCCAAATTGGACCGTGATGAACTTCTCCGCGCTCTCGTAGAGGACTTTATCAAGTTAGAAAAGAAATAAGAAAGGTTGTCCTGTCGATGAGTCAAATTAAACCGCTGATGTATAAGGATAAACCTTTGGTAAGACAAGGCCGCTTCATCTTTTACGGCTATCCCGACGATAAGTTCATTTTGTTTATGAACATCTTGGAAGCAAAAAAGGTTGGCGATCTTGAGATAGCAACCAAGGTTTTGGTTCAAATTCAAAATACAGACGATGATATTTCCTTTAACGAAAAGGTAGTAAAGCAATGTGAAAAGTCCAATTTTTACGATGCTTTCGAAATCGGCTCTATTTGGTTGGACCGTGCATTAAAGAAATAATTCAAAAACGCTCCGCATATGCGGAGCGTTTTTGAATT
>JAZRTL010000281.1:0-3452 GCA_045652025.1 Eubacteriales bacterium | reverse complement strand
ACCTTCTTAACACAAAGAGCTTCGATTACGTTGTTCTTCAGGATGCAGGCAAGGCGGTATATTCCCAATCCAAGCCCGCTATGGATACGCTTATGCCGTTGATTGCCGCTAACGGTGCAAAGGCGGTGCTTTACAAGCGCTACGCCTCCGAAACGAGCAGCGAGGACCGTTTGGCCCACGCGAAAATTCACCACGAAAACTATACCCAGCTTGCCGAGGATTTCGGTATCGATATGGTTGCACCCGTGGCGGATGCATTTATTATCAGCGACCTTAAATATCCCGAAATTAACCTTTACGCCGATGATGACGCCCACCATTCCAAAGAGGGCTCTTATCTTGCGGCTTTGGTTTGGGCTATAACCTATCTTGGCATAGATATTTCCAACAACAGCTATACCGCAGACCTTCCCGAAGCGACCGTTACCGCGCTTAAGGAATGTGCAAAGCTCGCTTGCGAGGTTGGCTATTTCGAAGCTCCTAAGACTGCAACTTACGAAAACCTTGTTCTCGGTAACGAATATACAATTTCCGTAGCTCCTCCCGCGGGCGCTCCCGATACCGATAATAAGGAGCTTACCGACGGTGTCGTTGCAAAGGATAACAATATGACCTCCCCCTATTACAGCGATAGCCGCTGGGTTGGAATTTCCTTTAGCCAAACTGTTAAAGAGGTCGAAGTTGTAATGCCTCTCGGCAACGGTTTTACGGTTAGCGAGCTTTATAAGGTAACCGTTAACGCGGGTACAACCTTGGTAACCGGCGGTTGCCACGAACCGCACTTTACGGTTTATTATTCCGCCGACGGAAAGAATTACCATAAGTTCGGCACCCATACCTCCGTTGACGCGGCGGATGCTATTGCAATGAACTTTACGGTTTCCTCTAATACTCCCGTTAGAGCAACCCATATTAAGCTTGTATTTTCACCCTATACCGGTACGGTTTGCCGCGTTTCCGAAATTTCGGCATACGGCTACAGGACAAATCTTACAAGGGTAAACGCAGGCAATTCCTACACTATTTCCGCAGAGCCGCCTGCGGGCAACCCCGGCGATAGCGGTAACGAGCTTACCGATGGCGAAATAGTAAGAAGCAACGACATTGCATCTACTAAATATAACGACGAAAGATGGGTTGGCCTCTCCTTTAACCATACGGACGTTCGCAGTATCGACGTTGTTATGCCTCTTGGCGATGGCAAAACACCCGTTGATCTTTGTGAGGTTGTGGTTAACTTCGGTACCGATGCAATCGGTGCAGGCGTTACCGAACCGTCAATAATCGTTTATGCTTCCACCGATGGCGAAAAATTCACCGAGTTTGGAAGATACGACAGAGTTTCTACCACAACCGAATATGCTTTTGATGCCATTATTGAGGGTATTCCCGTTAAGGCAACGCATATAAAGGTTAACTTCACGATTATAACGGGTAGAACCGTTTGTCGCGTGGGTGAAATTGCGGCATACGGCTACGTTCCCCGCGTTGAAAATATAACTAAGGGTAATGACTACACAATCTCTTTAACCCCTGCGACCGAATGTCCCGACGAGAATAATGCAACTCTTACCGACGGCATTGTTGTTCTTGATGAGGATATTACTTCTCCCACCTATGGCGATGCAAGATGGGTTGGACTTACTCTTACCAAGAGCATTCGCACCGCGGATATAGTTATGCCTCTTGGCGACGGCAAGGGCGCAATTACACTTCAACGCGTTGATTTTAATATCGGCTCGGATAAGATCGGTTCGGGCGTTTTCGAGCCCAACATAACCGTTTATTATTCCACCGATGGAACAAGCTTTAAGGAATTTGGTAATTATACAAGAACGGGCAACACCGAAACTTACGCTTTAAACGGCTCTGTTTCCGGCACTCCCGTTAGCGCAACCCATATTAAGCTTACGCTTACCCACCCCGATAAAAACGTGCTTCGTATTTCCGAGGTTGCGGCGTATGGCTATGTTCCTTATGACGAAAACCTTACTCATGGAAATTCCTATACAACAAGTATAACCCCTTCGACCGAATGCCCCGACGAGAATAACGCAACTCTTACCGACGGCGTTGTTGTTCTTGATGAGGATATTGCTTCTCCCACCTATGCCGATGCAAGATGGGTTGGACTTAATCTTACCAAGGCCATTCGTACCGCGGATATAGTTATTCCGCTTGGCGACGGCAAGGGCGCAAGCGTTCTTAACCGCGTTGACTTTAATATCGGCTCGGATAAGATCGGTTCGGGTGTTTACGAGCCCAGCATAACCGTTTATTATTCCGCCGATGGAACAAGCTTTAAGGAATTCGGTAAATATACAAGAACGGGCAACACCGAAACTTACGCTTTAAACGGCTCTGTTTCGGGCACTCCCGTTAGCGCAACCCATATTAAGCTTACGCTTACCCATCCCGATAAAAACGTGCTTCGTATTTCCGAGGTTGCGGCGTATGGCGAACCTCACCAGCATAGCGCTTCGGCTACCGTTTGGGCGACCGATAAGGATAACCATTGGAACGAATGCAGCTGTGGCAAGAAGTATAACCTTAAGCCGCACGATGACGGCGCTTGGGTTACCGTAAAGGAAGCCGACGTTGACGTAGAAGGCAAAAAGGAGCTTCGTTGCACCGAATGCGCTTACGTTCTTAAAACCGAAACTATCCCCGCAACCCATAAATACAGCGATGATTGGTCGAACGATAAGGACAACCACTGGCACGAATGTGCTTGCGGCGAAAAGGCGGATGTTGCAGAGCATACCAACGCAAGCTGGGTTGTCGTAACCCCCGCCGGCTTGCATAAAGAAGGCACGCAGGAATTCCGTTGCGGTGTTTGCGGATACGCTATTATGTCCGGCGTTATAGAAGCGGAACACGATTTCAGCCACGGCTATCAAGGCGATGCCGTTGGACACTGGCAAACCTGCGCTTGCGGCGAGGAGGACGAAATTGTAAAGGCGCACGATGACGGCACTTGGGTTACCGTAAAGGAAGCCGACGTTGACGTAGAAGGCAAAAAAGAGCTTCGTTGCACGGTTTGCAAGTATGTTCTTAAGACCGAAACCATCCCCGCAAAGCACAGCTTTGGCAAAGAATGGAAAAACGACAAGGATAACCATTGGCACGAATGTGCTTGTGGCGAAAAGAGCGACCTTGCACCCCACACCGCAGGCGATTGGGAGGTTAAGACCCCCGCAACCACCGAAAAGGCAGGCGAAGAGGTTAAGAAGTGTACTGTTTGTAAGTACGTTCTTGAAACCAAGGAAATTCCTCAGCTTACTCCCGACCATACCCATAGCGAAGTTGGCGGATGGGCAAGTGATAAGAATAATCACTGGAAGGAATGCTCCTGCGGTGAGGACTTGAACAAGGCGGCACATACCGCAGGCGATTGGGAAGTGAAGACCCCCGCAACCACCGAAAAGGCAGGCGAAGAGGTTAAGAAGTGT
>JAZRTL010000280.1:0-3104 GCA_045652025.1 Eubacteriales bacterium | reverse complement strand
TACCCACCCGCGACGAAGAAAAAACACTTCACCCCGCAAAACAAAAGGGACTTGTTTTTAGGTTCGAGGGCAAACTTCCGTCCAAGCAATTTTTAGAAAAATACGCCCACCTTGCCGCAAGAATAGACCTTCCGCTCGATTGCTGTACCGACGAGCGATTTACGCCCTATTTCGACAAGGTTTCGGCTATTCTTCCGCGTTCGATATTCCTTTCGGAAGCCGAGGAAGTAAAGAAAAAAATCGCGTCCGCATTCGAAAAAGGAATTCGCAACGCTACTATTTCCAACCTTTACCAAGCCGACCTTTGCAAAGGTTTTTATCTCCACGGCGATTACGCCTTTAACGTGGTCAACCGCGAAAGCATTGCGATGCTTGAAAATTATTCGTTTTCATCGGTTATGCTATCCCCCGAAACCGACGGTAAATTTGCCCGCGGAAGCAGATGCGCGCTTGAATACATCGGCTATGGCAGAACCCCCGTTATGTTCACGCGGACCTGCATTATTTGCAACACCTCGGGCTGTAAAAACAAAAGCAAATGCTTTGACGTTCTTATTGACAGAACGGGTGCGAAATTCCCAATTATCAGCGCCCCCAACCACACGAACGTTATTTATAATTCGCTCCCCGCTTATCGCCTTGACAAGCGTCAAGACCTTAAAAAAGCGGGCGTGGGGCTTATTACCCTGCTTTTTACCGACGAAGCCGAAGCAAGAATGGCGGAGGTTATTGAGCTGGCAAACAGCAAGGAAAAGCCGAAATTCGAATACACAAGAAGATGATAAAAAGCCACCTGAATCGGTGGCTTTTTGTATTATTTTTTCGTTCTGTCCTTAATGTCCGTCAACAGCTCGTTGCCCTTTAAAACAAGACGTTTTTTGTTCTTTTTTAAGAACACCCTCAGTTGTTTTTTGTGCTGACAAAGCTTTTCGTTGCAATTCGCGCAGGAAAGGCAGGAATTGGAATATTCCGAAAAGCGTTCCGGGTGGAGCTTATAGCAAACCTCCCAAATCACAAGCAAAACGAGCGCAAGCCCGAGCAAGCTCCAGGTATATAGATGCGGAACGAACACAAGCGGTGTGAACATCATCGCGAAGTCCCAATTATAGATTCGGCAGGAAGCACAGCAACGGTTCTTCATAAACCAGGTTTGGAAGGGGCAGAAGAACAAAATGCATATCATATCGCAAACCGAATATCCCAAGCTTATTAGCAAAAGGGCGCCCTTATCGATAATATCCGCAAAATACAAAATGCCTATTATTGCGTTAAGCGCAACCCAAGCCGCAAAGACCGAAAAGGTAACTATTCCCGTTTGGTTTATAGGTGTTGGGGCGTTCGGATAGGGCTTATAATTCCTTTTAAATTGCTTTTGGCAGCCCATACTTTCCAAGCTCGAGGGGAACATTCTAAGCACTATCTCGAGCGCGAAAACCAGCCAAATAAACGCCAAAACGGCGCGCGTTACACCGTCGGGTTCGAAAAGGAAATCAACGCTTTTGCGGGAGAAATAAAGCACGGCCGCGACCAAAAGCAAAAGCGAGCGAAAAACAAGCTTTGCATAGTGGATTGCCGAAACTCGCGATAATTTTATTTTTCGTTTATTCACTTAAATCTCCTCGGATTTGGGTAAAATCAGATTTATCGCCTTCGGAATATTTTCTATAACGGGGTTATGCATTGGATAAATATCGCCATCGACGTTAAGGTCAACCGTTTTTTCGGATATAATTTGCATCTTTTTGCATTGCTTATAGTTAACGATGTTTTGGTATTCGTTAATATATTCGCCCTTGCGGAATTTGCCGACGAGCGAAATAAACTTTAATCTCGAAACGGTATCGACGCGAATTAACTCAAGAAAGCCATCGTTTAAATCCGAAAAGGGCGATGCCTTAAACCCGCCACCGTAATATCTTCCGTTCGCGGCGATAACAAACAAATAGGGTCCGTTACCCGCTCTGCCAAAGCGTTCGCCATCGGCAAGAACCGTAAAATAGTTATTAAGTCCCGAAAAAAGCTGTTTTGCCAAGGACATATTATAAGCCGCGCTTCCGCTAACCAACGGGAGCGTTTTAAAGTGCTTTTGTCCCTTTGCAACCGCGGCATCGAAGCCGGCGGAGATGATGTTAAGACTAACGCGCTGGGCACCGTTTTGGTCGCGCGCGGAAAGAAGGTCGATTTCGGTCGTTTCGCCTTGGGTTAACGCCTTTAAATCGCGAAATCTCTCGACGGGGATATCGAAGCTTTTAACAAAATCGTTACCCGAACCGACGGGAACAATACCAAGCGCGGTATCCTTACTTCCCGAACGGTAAATGCCGTTGGCAACCTCGCAAACGGTTCCGTCGCCGCCGCAAGCGTAAATACGAACGAAATCGCCCGAATGCTTAGCGATATAACGCTCTGCCTCGCGCTCTGCCGCGCCCTCGGAGTCGGTAACGTAAATATCGTACGGCTCGGCAAGGTTTAGCTTTTCGATAGCTCTTATAAGCTGCTCGGTAAGATTTTTTCTTCCCGCCGCGGGGTTAAGAACGAATAGATGTCTTGTCATAAATTCACCTTACTATAGGAGATTTTCCCAATTCGCAAGAGCGCGGATTTGGGGCAGAGAGAGCCAAAATATCCTCTATCCCCTTCGAAAACAAAAAGCTGTTTTTTGTTTCCTCGCTCGCGTCAAGTGCGCGCACGGGTTTTGTGATTATATCTATATTGCTTTTTTTCTTAACGCCTTTTAAAACCTCGCGTCCGACCGAATTTGCGGCAAGAACGCAGGTATATGGGGGCATTTTATGCACGCGAGAGGCGGTTATTCCGAAAACGGTTGCCATAAACGCTCTGCGAACGCGCGCGGAGGTATATTTTTTATCGGCGCAGGCGGTAACAAGCTCATCGAACCCGTTTACAGCTCGGCTTGCCTTAAAAATCTTTTTAACAAGGTCGCTCGGCGCGGAATATATCCCGTCCGGAACGGCAAAATAGGACATTTTTCGCAACACTCCGATAATATATCCGTCTATACCCTTTATATTCCGAGGGAAGTCCGAATTAAGCTCGCGGGCAAAAACCGCTTTACTTTCTTTAGGTAATTGGCTAAGCATCTC
>JAZRTL010000279.1:0-1772 GCA_045652025.1 Eubacteriales bacterium | reverse complement strand
GGCGTTCATTGGTTTACCGATATCGTTGGAGGTGTTTTACTTAGCGCCGCGTTGGTCTGTTTGTATATCGGTTTTGTTAATCTTCCCGCAAAAAAGTTAGTGGAAATATAAACAAAAACCACCTTGTCTTAATAGATAAGGTGGTTTTCTTGTTGTTATTTACCGTTTAGAAGCGGGTCATCGCCAAAAAGCTCTTCGTTGCAGGATTCGCAAAAAATAGTCCAATCCTCTTCCATATTGGAATCCTGTTCTACCGTAACCTCTTTGTTACAGTTATCGCAATGTAAGGTTTTTGTTTTGCCGCAAGCAAAAAGAGAAAGCGCAAGTAGCGAGATTAGAATAATAAGAGCAAATTTCTTCATAGTAAGATCCTTTCAAATAAATAGTATATAAATTTAAAATTGTTTACCAAATAAATGGGATTAAACGGAATTTTACCTTCTTTTTATATTCGGAATATCCGCAAAGCTCTTTTTCTAAAAAAGCTTCCTCGTGCTTTATTCGCTTTGCGATAATAAAAGGGTAGGCAAGAAATATAATAAAGGCGTATATCGAACCAAGAACAAGCGGTATGGATAAAAACAAAAGAATCGTTACGCTGTACATCGGGTGGCGCACAACGCTATAAAGACCGCTTTCGATTACCCGTTGACCCTCTTGAACCTCTATCGTGCGGGATAAATATGTGTTTTCTCTAAGCACCTCTGCGTAAAGCGTATAAGCTATAATAAATAAAATTCCGCCTATAATAACAACAGGTCGCGGTAGGGAATACCAACCAAATCTAACCCCAAGCCCCGCAAGGATAAAGCCGATAAAAAACATAAGTCCGCAAAGCTTTATAATAATATCCTGCTCCTTTCGCTCTTCCTTGGCATCAAGACGGCTTTTTAAAAGAGAAGGGTTCTTTATCATCATAACGATACCGGCAATAAACATCGGAATAAATAAAATTCCCATAAAAAGCCAACCGTTAAAATATAAAAGAGTACCCGCGGGCAGAAAAATTAAAAGACCTACTAAAATAATGCCTAAAGCGAATTTAAAAATCGCTTCAAAAAATAACCGCATTGTCATTTTTCACCCGAATTAAACCGCGGCTATAAAATGCGAAATTGCGGCTTTGTAAAAGGAACTAACGTTGTCAACGCTTCCGTTAATTAATCTTTTATAAACCTTGTCGATAGGGGTAAGATAAGCGCCGTTGTCCTTAATTAAAAGCGGAACGTTGGAGCTTGGCTCCTTGCCCCAAGCAAATCCTTTTTCGCTAAAACCGTTTTTTAAAAGCGTTTCGCCTAAATAAAAGCCGAAAATGGTAGCTAAACTCCAAACTTGGTTCGTAGTGGGCTTCGAGATACTTATATCCTTGGAATAATGGTCTAAAATCTCTTCCAAATCAATTATACTTTGTTTAGAATAATCAAGCGTTTTGTTAAATTCGCTACCGTATTTAATGGCGGTAATACACATCTTCTGTGCATAAACGTTTAACTTTTCGCTATCGTCCTCGGGGCGCTTTTTAAAAATATCAAATAATCCCATTAAACTATCCTTCTTAACCTAATAAAAAATCTATCGCTTTTTGGTACTTTTCTTTTCGTTCCAACGCTTTTTCGTCAACAATGTCTAACCGAGTTAGGTCGGAGTTGTGTCTTAAATCCGCAAGCTTAACAACTTTCGCGATAGGGTTTTCTTTTATTACGCGAACGTAATCCATATAATCGACGTTTTCCGCGTGTGTCATAAGCGCAATAGCGTCGGTAATCTCCTTG
>JAZRTL010000278.1:0-1345 GCA_045652025.1 Eubacteriales bacterium | reverse complement strand
AAGCTCGGGGGAAGCGACCTTCGGCGCAAAATCGGGCAAGCTTCAGGCGCTTGATACAGCAGGAGTTTTCTTGCCTAAAATTCTTCTTACACACTATATGTCCGACGGAAAATGTATTCCGACATATTTCTTCCGCACAAGCTTTAACCTTGACGAAGCACCCTCGGCAGGGCTCGCGCTCGTTGGTTCGTTATATTACGACGATGCGGCGATAGTTTACGTTAACGGCACGCGCGTTGCGGCTTTTGACGAGCCGAACGGCGGGTTTGAGAGCAACCTTTCCTACGGCGGTTCGGGCGCTTATGACCCGAAGCTTGGGGAGTTTGTCGCAGATGCTTCGCTTCTTAAGGTGGGCAAAAACGTTATTTCGGTTGAGGTTCACAACCAAAGAAGCGACAGCTCCGACGTTTATTTTGAGATGGCACGTCTTGCGATTGACGTTGGCAAGCCGCAATATCTTACGATGAACGTTGGCGAGGACGAAACCAAGCGCAACTTTACCTGGTATTTTAAGTCTGCGACGGGCGCGGTTCAGTTCGCCGAGAGCAACGGCGGTAGCTTCCCTTCCAATTACACCACGGTTAATTCGGTTGCGACCGCACACAACGATACCTACATCCACCGCGCAACCATTAGCGGTCTTAAGCCAAGCACGAAATATGCCTACCGCGTGCTTTGCGGCAGTATTGTTTCCGAAACGTTTTATTTTGAAACCGATTCGACAAGCGAATTTAACTTTATTTTTGTTGGCGACCCGCAGTTAGGCGGCTCTTGGGGCGCAAAGGACGACGTTTCGAACTGGACAAAGACCTTGAACAAGGCGGAGCAGATGTTCCCCAACACATCGTTTCTTGTTAGCGCGGGCGACCAGGTTGAAACCTTCGGAAACGAAGCCCAATACGCTAATTTTTTGGCACCCGAAGCGCTAACCTCGCTTGCGATCGCAACAACTATCGGTAACCACGATACGAACGGCGTTTTATATTCCGAGCACTTTAACAACCCCAACACAACCGTTAACGGCACGGTTTACGGCGAAACACCCGCAGGAAGCGATTATTGGTACACCTACAACAACGTTTTGTTTATGCACCTTAACATTAACAACACAAGCGTTGCAGAGCACAAGGCGTTTATGGAGTACGCTATTTCGCAATATCCCGAAGCGCAATGGAAAATCGTTGTTATGCACTTTGCGATGTACGGCGCGGCCTCTTATTACACTTATGATTCGATAACCAGCATCCGTACCGAGATTTCTCCCGTTTTTGACAAATTGGACATTGACGTTGTACTTTCGGGACACGAGCATATTTATTCGCGCAGTTATATGATAAACAAGACC
>JAZRTL010000277.1:0-3041 GCA_045652025.1 Eubacteriales bacterium | reverse complement strand
ACGTCGGTAATGCTGTTCTTGCTAAGGTTAACGGAGGTAAGCTTTTCGCAACCCTCGAGCGAAGGAACTGCGGTGATAGCGTTGTTGTATGCGATTACGGAAGTGAGGTTCTTAAGACCGGTAATCTTAAGCGAGGTAAGGTTGCCTCTTACGGTCTTTTCTACTTCTTCGGTATCCTTATTATCTTCTACGTCTTCAACGTAAAGGTCAATAGTCTTAAGCGCGGTACAGCCGGTAAGGTCCAAAGCGCCATCGAGCTTGTTGTTATATGCGGTAATGCTTTCGAGCTTTTCGCAGCCGTTAAGACCGTTAAGGTTAGCGATCTTGTTATCGTATAGCGAAATGGAAGTCATCTTATCGAGCTTGGAAAGGTCGCCGATAGTGGTGATTTCGTTATTATATGCAGAAATGCTTTCGAGAGCGGTACAGCCACCGAGCGAGCTGATGTCGGTAATCTTGTTACCGTACATAGTGATTTCCTTAAGTGCGGTAAGCTTGGAAAGGTCGCCAAGGGTGGTGATTTCGTTAGTATAGAGCGCAAGAGTTTCGAGCTTGGTGCAGGAGCCGAGCGCAGATACGTCGGTAAGCTTATTTTCGTAAGCGGTGAAGGTAGTAAGCTCGCCGCAACCGGAAATACCGCTAATATCGGTTAGGTGGTTGCCGGAAGCATAAAGCTCCTTCAATGCGGGCTTATTAGCAAAAGCATTAAGATTTTCAACACAGTTGCTGTTAAGAACAACGCTTTCGAGCTTGGTCAAGCCGCTAACCGCGCTGATATCGCTAATAGCGTTACCTGCGATGTTAAGGTGCTTAAGCTCGGTAAGAGAAGAAACCGCAGAAATGTCGGTAAGACCTGCGTGGGTATGCTCTTCTTCCTTCTCTTCTTCCTTCTTATCGTCGGAAGCAGCTTCATCGGCAGTAGCAGTATCCTCTCTTGTGCCCATTGCAACAAGGCAGAGGTTTTCGAGCTTGGTCTTGGAGGAAAGCGCGCTTAGGTCCTCAACCGCGGTATAGCCGATATCGAGCTTTGTAAGGTTTTCGAACTTTTCGATACCTGCAAGGTTAGAAATGCCGGTAAATTCGATAGAAAGCTGTTCGAGCTTTGTAAGGTTATCGAGCTGGCTAAGGTTCTTAAGGTCGGTGAGCGCACAGTTGCTCATCAACTGGTCGAAGGTCATATAATCGGAATATTGTACCGAGGAATAACCGTACATAGCCATATAGTAGTTGTTAAGAGTCGTGTTACAATCTTCCTGCATCGAAGAAATTTCGGCAAGGTCGAAGGTACGAAGCACGCGAAGGTTGGTGAAAAGGTTAAGGTCATTCGACTTGGTTATCGCATGATAGAAGGTGAAATACTTACCTTGTTCTGCAGCTTCTTCCGCGTTATCGGTAACGTTGTTAATGATATCGTCGGCAAATTCCTTATAGCCCATCATAACAACGGGGTACGCATAAAGCGCGCCGGTAGTGCTATCGTGGCCTACCTGAACGGAATATACGAGCGATTCGATTTTAGCAATATCTTCATCAGTAAGGTCGCGAACGGTATCCTTACCAAGTGCACTGGCAAAAGCACGAGCGAAATTAACGTCTTCGAACTTCTTGTAGGTGTCGTTCATATGAACAAGACCGTCTACAATTACGAAAACGGAGCCTGCGAGAAGCAGGATGCTGAGTACCAAGCAGATGATTATTGTACGTTTTTGCTTGGATTTAACTTTGTTTCCCATTTAATAAATCCTCCGGATATTTTTACATTTCTTTATTGTAACACAAACATATTGATTTTGCAATACTAAATTATTCGGCTTTTTCGGCTTTATATTTGATAATATTCACAAAGGTTATGCGGTTTGCTTCCCATACCTCTTGTGTTCTGCCATAGGATATATCGTCCTTTTGGGGCGAGCGTCTTATACAAAGGATTGCGCTTTCGGGAACGTAGCACAAGCCCTCGAGATTATATGCGTCCAGCTCGGATATCTTTACACCGCAACCGGAAATAACGTTTTCGGGCATATAAGCATCGTCGATAATTTCTTCGAACGGGGTCAAAACGCCGTTTTCAAGGCAGATATTAAAATATGCCTCGTCCAAAAGGTAAATTATAGAATCGCCTGCGCGCATTTCGGTTTGGAAGCGCTTATATCCCTCGCTGTTATGGTCGAAGGTAACTACCGCGTCGGTACCCTCTGCGCCGAACTTGTTAATCGTTATATCGAGCAAATTAAACGTAACCTCGCCATCGTCGTTACAATCGACACCGAGCGGGGCAAGCGTTTCCTCTAACTTATCCGATGCGGTTTGGGAGATATACATCGGTCCGACGTGCATTATTCTAATATCGGGCTCGGTATTTGAAAACAGTTGAACGAGCGCAATAACGACGAACGCCAAAACAATACCGCCAAGAATTATAGTCCATTTATAATGGTACCAAATATTTTCTATCCATTGGCTAAAGCTTTGCTTCGGTTTATCGTAGGTTTCGCGGGTTTCATAGGTTTCTTCGGGACTGTATTTTGCCATTTTATTACTCCTTATGGGAATTTACCGTATTATATTACCATATCCAAACGATTTTATCAAGATTTTATTAACCGACACAAGCTTTTTTTACATTTTGTTTTCACAATTATACCTCCTACCGCGTTTTATCTACCGCTTACCGAAAACACTTTGACAAACCGACAGGCAGATTGTATAATAAACGCGAAAGGTCGGTGAGGCATTTGAGCTTTAAGGTACGGTTTGAAATAAACCCCGCGGCAGAAGAAGAAATAGTTATAAAATGCAAGGCGTTAACAGACGACGTGTTGCAAATCGAACGCTTTATTAACGGAAATCGGGCAAGAGAAATCGAATTGCATTTTAACGGCAACGAATATTTTATTCCGCTGGATGACATTTTGTTTTTTGAAACTGTCGATTCCAAAACCGCCGCACATACGAAAGACCGAATGTTCCACACCAACCTAAAGCTATACGAGCTTGAAGAAAAATTGCCAAGAAGCTTTATGAGAGTTTCCAAATCCTAT
>JAZRTL010000276.1:0-5134 GCA_045652025.1 Eubacteriales bacterium | reverse complement strand
GCAAAATGACCGATTACGAAGCGGATGCAATTCGTCGCTCTGTTCGTGCGATCCCCGCAACCTTCATACTTATCGAAAGCAAGTATGCTACCAAGCAGGCGGTTGCAGAGCTTCAGGAAATGGCTCTTGCGGTTTGGGTTAACGTAAAATCCACTCCCAACACCGATGCATTTAATATCGAAGCAATGACCGCCATCACCTCCGGTGCAAACGGTATCGTTTCCAACAGTGCAGCGGGCGTTTCCTCGCTTATTAATACCCACATCGAAAACAGATCCTTCACTCGTACTCCTATCACCATCGGCCACCGCGGTAACCCCGGTGTTGCTGCCGAAAACACTATCGAAAGCTTCCAGGCAGCATACGATAACGGCGGCGACGTTTTCGAAATCGACGTTGAATGTACCAAGGATGGCGTTATCGTTATCCTCCACGACGGTACTCTAAAACGTACCACAACCTACACAGGTTCTACTTCTATTAGAAATATGACCTGGGCAGAAGCACAAAAATATCACGTTCTTGACCTTAACGGTAATTCTACCGGTAAGCCCATTCCTACTCTTAAAGAGGTTCTTGACTGGGCAAAGGGTAAGGATATTAAGATTTTCGTTGAATTCAAGGATAACTCCACCACCTGTGTTAACGGCACGATGAAGGATATTGTTGACCGTGGTATGACCCAACAGGTAGATATCATCTCCTTTAATACCACCGCGCTTAAACTTGCAAGAACCGCGGTTCCCGGTATCTCTACCGGTTATCTTAACGGTAACGAGGTTACCGGCTCTACCTATTCCTTGGCTCTTAAGCTCTTCGAAGCAAGAATAGGCCCCGCACAGCGCGAATGGTCTACCGTTAACTGCGGCAGCTACAGCAACCAGGTTACCAACCTTGCAGTTCAGGTTGCTACCGACCGTGGTATGACTATGTGGCCTTGGACTTATGGTTATAATAACACCTCTACCGCATTCTTCGATTGTCCCGATGGTATCACCACCGACAATATGGAAGTTATGAAGGATATGGTTAAGGTTATCCACGCGAAGAACTTCGCGTTGCTTCCCGGTCAAAAATATTCCGGCGGCGCAGTTCAAGCCGAAACCTACGGTAATGCAATTACCGCAATCGATGCAAAGAACACCATTGTTTCCGTAATCGCGGGCGATAGCGTTAAGGTTCAAAACGGCGAGCTTGTTGCCGTTAAGGAAGGCGTATCCACCGTTGTATTCGGTTATAAGACCTGGACCTACAAGGGCGAGGAATACCGCGTATATTCTCAACCCGTAACCGTTAGAGTTGGCGGCGGCGACGTTTCTGTTCTTGAACCGCTCGTTAACTTGGCAAAGGAAGCTACCATCTATTCGCTTCCTCAGGACGAATTGCAATCTCTCCGTAGCTACTGCGCAAAGGCAGTTGAGCTTATCAACAGCAGCAACCCCTCCGAAGCAGAGGTTACCGCTACCGCAAAGGCAATTAACGAGCTTCTTGGCAAGTTCTATACAAAGACCTACACCGCACCCGCTTCTAACTACTATAAGTGGGATAGCGCAACCAACGCACCCTCCAGCGAGCTCGATCCTACCTACATTAACGACGGCGTTCGTCTTACCGACGGTAAGAAGGGTAACATTAAGGGCGCAACCGCAAGCTATGCGGTATGGCAAGGCAAAGACGGCGATAAGGTAGAAATCGTTCTCGATTTCGGCGCACTCGCTGCAAAGGATACCTTCCGCGGCTATTTCGCAACTAATGCCGAATGGGGCGTAAAGGCACCTGCAAATATGGTTGTTTCTTATTCTGCCGATGGCAAAACCTGGACCGAAGTGAGCACCACTCTCGATAAGAAATCAACCGTGGCGGAATCCACCGACACTTCCGGTTGGGGAACCTACGAATATACCTATAAGCTTAACGAAACCGTTAATATCAGATACGCTAAATTCGTTATCACCCATACCGGCTCGTTCGTTTGGACCGACGAGATCGAAGCTTCCAACAGCAAGATCGGCGTTTCCTACGTAAATAATTTAAACAAGCGTGTTGGCAACGGCGAATGTAGTATCTTCACTTCTAAGTTTGGCAACATCACCTCCGAAAACGCAGGTATCGCTTGGAGCGCAAACGTTATTGCAAAGTGGTCTGCCGCTGACGGTATGTACGTTGTAACTAAGGTATTTGGCGGAGACGGCTCTGCTCAAAACATTAACCTTGCTGCCGATGAAATTCTTATCGCGGCACATAACTGGGAAGCAGGCACCGGCGGTGAAATTCAGGTTGCCGGCAGTGCGGTCAACGCGACCCTCGTTTCTCAAGCAAAGGTTGGTCAAAAGGTAGTTATCGAGGGTATCGATATGGACGAGCTCGAGCTTGGCGTTGCACCTGCAGTTAAGTTCGTTGATGAGGTTCATACCCATACTCCCTCTGATAAATGGAGCTCCAACTCCGCTTCCCACTGGCACGAATGCTCTTGTGGCGCGGATATGGATAAGGCCGCTCATACCCCAGGCGCTTGGGAAGTAAAGACCCCTGCGAGCGAAGGTAAGGCGGGCGAAGAGATTAAGAAGTGTACCGTTTGCGGCCACGTTGTTGAAACCAAGGAAATTCCTGCAATCGAGCCCGAACATACCCATTCAGCAGTTGGCGATTGGAAGTATGACGAGGATAACCACTGGAAAGAATGCTCCTGCGGCGAAGAGCTTAACAAAGCGGCTCACGATGCAGATGAATGCTCGGTTTGCGGCTTCGTTGCGAAGGACGACGACGAAAAACCCGACGTAGAGCCCGAATATATGCTCGGCGACGTTAACGACAGTAAGGAAATCGACAGTATGGACTACGTTCTTGTTAAGAGAGCATACTTCGGCACCTTCGAATTCGATGACGAGCAGTTCAAGCGCGGCGACGTTAATAAGTCCGGCGATATCGATTCTATGGACTACGTTCTCATTAAGAGAGCTTACTTCGGCACCTTCTCGTTTGACTAAATAAAACTTAATACAAAAAGTCGAGGAGAAATCCTCGGCTTTTGTATTGTAAATGACAGACATATAATAAATTTATATAGTGTTGTAAATGACAAATATATAATAAATTTATATTTTCCAAGGACATGCGCCTTGGAAAATATACCTTGGAACTTCGCAATGGCGGACATTTATGCACGCCATTGACGCGAGTGTACGAAGTTCACGAAAGACGATGAAAAACAAGCGTTTTTCATCGAGAGCGAAGCGATAAAATAAAATCGGTTTTAAAATGCTTTAAGCGCGGAGTTAATTCTGTTTAGAACCGTCTTTTTGTCGGCGCTCCAAAGCGGTGCAACAAGATGCTTTTTCGGCGCATCGCCTGTTAGACGGTGAACGACAACGTCGCTTGGCAAGCGGGCGATACATTCCTTTAGAATTTCTATATATTCATCAAGCGTTAAAACCTTAAATTTTCCGTTTTCGTAATCGGTGCAAAGGTCGGTTCCGCGTAGAACGTGCAAAAGCTGGAGCTTAATCCCCTTCGTTCCGCATTTAACCGCAAAATCAACAGAGCCAAGCATATCCGAAAGCGTTTCGTTGGGCAACCCAAGAATTATATGGGTTATAACCTCAATCCCTTTTGCGTTAAGGCGCGCCACCGCATCGGCAAATACTTCGTTTTTATAGCAACGGCGGATATATTTTGCGCTTCCCTCGTTGGCGGTCTGCAACCCAAGCTCAACCCAAACGGGCTTAATTTTATTAAGCTCGCCGAGCATTTCAACCGTTTCCTCCGGTAAGCAATCGGGGCGGGTTGCGATAGAAATTGCAACAATATCCTCGCGCAGAATCGCCTCGGTAAAAACCTTTTTTAAATATTCGGTCGGGGCGTAGGTGTTGGTATAGCTTTGGAAATAGGCAATAAAGCGCTTCGCCTTTGTTTTTTGGGCAATGCGCGCCTTTGCGGCTTCTATCTTTTCGTTAACGGTTTCGCCCGTTGCCGAAAAATGCGAGCTACCCGCAAGGCAAAAAATACAACCGCGGGTGTCTAATTTCCCGTCGCGGTTGGGGCAGGTAAGCGATAAATCTATCGAAAGCTTATAAACCTTTTCCCCGAATTTATCTGTTAAATATTGATTAAGCGAATAATAACCGTTCAAAATATCACCTCGTTAAAGGAATTGTACCATAAATGAGCTTAAAATTGCAACTGTGTATTGACTACGGGGCTAATGTTTGATAAAATTTAATAAACCTATACGGAGGTGTGTTTTATGAAAATATCTACCGAGATTAATTCTATCTCAAAAATCGTAGGCAGAGAAAAGGCGATCGAATACGTCGCGCGGGCGGGGTTCGATGCTTGGGACTTTTCGATGTTCGATTTGGTAAGATACGATTGGTCAGAGCGGTTGGGTTTTATCGATTTATCGAACCCGCTCAACACCCAAAATCGCATTAGGTACGTTAGAGAGCTTAGGAAAATCGGCGAATCGCTTGGAATTCATTGTAACCAATCCCATGCGCCCTTCCCCTCGAACGATAAATCGGTTTGCGATTGCCTTAGGCGCTCGATCGAGCTAACTGCCGAGGCGGGCGGTAAAATTTGTATAATCCACCCCGATAACAATAGCTCCCCCGAGCAAAATGCGGAGTTTTATCAACGCCTTTTGCCCTTTGCAAAGGAATATGGCGTTAAGATTGCTACCGAAAATATGTGGAATTGGGACCCCGAGCGCAAATGCCCGTGCCTTGCGGCTTGCTCCAACCCCGAAAGCTTTTTGGCGCATATAAACGCCGTTAACGATGAATTTTTGGTTGCTTGCTTGGATATAGGCCATGCGGAAATGCGCGACCTTAATACCTCTGCCGTAGAGCTTATTTATGCGCTCGGCAACCATCTCCAAGCGTTGCACCTTCACGATACCGACTGCATAAACGATTCGCACCAGATTCTTTTCTCGATGAATATCGATTTGGAAGCCGTTGCAAAGGCGCTAAAGGCGGTTGGATATTCGGGATATTTAACGCTTGAATGCGACCGTTATTTGCAATACCATACCCCCGAAAACGCGTTCGAGGGCGTTTGCGACCTTGCAAATTCCGCAAAACGCTTCCGCGACCTTTTTATTAACGCGTGAGTCCCAATTCAAAATAACTAAAAG
>JAZRTL010000275.1:0-3372 GCA_045652025.1 Eubacteriales bacterium | reverse complement strand
GGAAGAACGTAAGGAAATGTTTAATTCCTCTGCGGAATTCGTTTGGCCCGTAAAGAGCTATTCTATGGTAACCAGCCAATACGGTTGGCGTAAGGACCCAATAAACGGTAGCTCTGCCTTCCATAACGGCTTGGATATCGCCGCACAACGCGGTACGCCTATCTATGCCGCAAAGGACGGTGTTGTTACACGCGCCGATTGGTATAGCGGATACGGCAACTGCGTAATTATCTATCACGGCGGCGGCGTTTCAACGCTCTACGGCCATTGCGATAACGGCAACAGCTCGCGTCCCACCTTCGAGGTTAAGGTTGGCGATACCGTAAAAGCAGGCGACGTTATTGCCTATATAGGCACAACCGGTCGCTCAACGGGTTATCACTTGCATTTCGGCGTTATGACCAACGCCTCTGCATCCACAGGTAACGGCGGTAACTGGGTTGACCCCGACCTTTATTTGCCCGACGGCTATTACAAAAAATAATCTAAAGAAGAAAAATAATGTTCCAAAAAAGAGTAACACCCTTTGCTTGTGTTCTTATCGCGCTTGTAACCTGCGCCTTAACCTTTGTGGCGGTTACTTCGTTGCGATCGGTGAACGAACAAGCAAAATTAAACGAGCTTCGTACAGATACCGCCTCGTTCGATGAATATCGCGAGGTTGTCGAGATGCTCGGGCCCGAAGCCGATAAATATTCAAAGCTTTGCGAAATGATCGATTTGCTGGAGGCACATTCCATCCGCGATTATGACGAGAGTTATTATTGGGAGAATATTTACCGCGCTCTTGCAATTTCAATAAGCGATAAATATTCCCAATATCTAACCGGCGATGAATACGATGCGTTGATTAATTCCAACGATGGCGATTTTGTCGGTATAGGCGTTCACGTTGCATACGATATCGATACCGAGGGTGTTTATATCTTCGGTGTTATCGATGGCTCTCCCGCTCAAAGCGCGGGGCTTAAAGCGGGCGATATTATCGTTGCCGCCAACGGCATAAGAGCAAATAACGATAGCTATTATACAATTCTCGATACCGTTCGAGGCGAGGCGAATACCGAAGTTAATCTTACCGTGCTTCGCGACGGTACAGAACGCGAAGTTGTTGTTACCCGCGCTCCCGTAGCAAGCGAAAACGTGATTTACGAAAACCTTGGCGATGGAATTGCGTATATAAGAATTTTGAGCTTTTCGGATTCGACGGTCGGAACTCAATTCACTAAAAAAATCGCCCTTGCACAGCAAGAGGGATGTAAAAGGTTTATCTTCGACGTTCGTAACAATTCGGGCGGATATTTAGAGGAAATTTGTAAGGTTTTGGACCTGCTTCTTCCCGAAGGTAAGATAATAAATATCGTCGATAAGGATGGTAAAACCACCGTTCGATATTCAGATGCAAACTGTATCGAAAGCGAGGGTATGGTGGTTCTATGTAACGAAAATACCGCGTCCGCTGCCGAGCTTTTCTCCGCTGCACTTAGGGATTATAAGCTGGCAACGCTCGTTGGTACAAAAACCTTCGGTAAGGGCTCAATGCAAACTACATACACCCTTTCCGACGGAAGCGCGTTTAAGCTTTCCACAGCGTTCTATAACCCGCCCTCTAACGAAAGCTACGATGGTATAGGCATAACCCCCGATAAGACGGTCGATTTAACGGATGAATGGAAAAACCGTTTCTATAAAATGCCAAAGGAAGAGGACGAGCAATTAAAAAAAGCAATCGAATTGGTTGCTTCGACAAATTAGTTAACTAAAAAGGTTTAATATATTTACAAACATAAAGAGGAGTATTTTTAAAATGGCAAAACAGATAATCGTTTCCAAAGAAGGTTTAAGAAAGCTTCAACAGGAGTTGGAATATCTTAAAACAGTAAAGCGTAAGGAAGTTGCACAAGCAATTCAAAAGGCAAGAGCATACGGCGACCTTTCCGAAAACAGCGAATACGATGAAGCAAAGAACGAGCAAGCCGAAATCGAAGGCAAGATTGCTCGCTTGGAGGAAACTCTCGAAAACGCTATCGTTCTCGACGATTCCGACCTCACCACCGATAAGGTAAACGTTGGTAACAAGGTTGTTGTTCATAATATCGATACCGACGAAGAATGCGAATATAAAATCGTTTCCACTACCGAAGCAGACCCTATGCAGTTCAAGATTAGCGACGATAGCCCCTTGGGTAAAGCGCTTATAGGTCAGAGCAAGGGCGATAGCATCAACGTTGAAACTCCTATGGGTATTGTAAAATATACTATCACAGAAATTTCTAAATAAAGGTAACTAAAAATGAGCGAAGAAATCAAGAACAATGCTCCGCAACCCGAAGTTAATCTTGGCGACCTTCTTGCAGTTCGTCGCCAAAAGCTTGCGGATTTGCAAAACGAGGGCAAGGACCCGTTTGTTATTACAAAATACGACGCTACTCACCATAGCGCAGACGTAAAGGCGAATTATGCCGAATTAGAGGGTAAATCCGTTTCTATCGCGGGTAGACTTATGTCTAAGCGCGTTATGGGTAAGGCATCCTTCTGTAACGTACAGGACCTTAAGGGTACAATCCAATGCTACGTTGCTCGTGATAGTATCGGCGTTGATGAATATCAGGGCTTTAAAAAGTTCGATATCGGCGATATCGTTGGTATTAAGGGCGAGGTTTTCACAACCAAAACCGGCGAAATCTCTATCCACGCTACCGAAATTACTCTTTTAACAAAGAGCTTGCAAATCCTTCCCGAAAAATATCACGGCCTTACCAATACGGATATGCGCTACCGTCAACGCTATGTTGATTTAATTATGAACGAGGACGTAAAGGATACCTTTATCAAGCGTTCCAAAATCATCAGCTCTATCCGTCGCTTCCTCGATGCACAGGGCTTTTTAGAAGTCGAAACACCTATGCTCGTTTCTAACGCGGGCGGCGCGGCTGCTAGACCCTTTGAAACCCATTTCAACGCCTTGAACGAGGATTTAAAGCTTCGTATCTCGCTCGAGCTTTACCTTAAGCGCCTAATCGTCGGGGGCTTGGAAAAGGTTTACGAAATCGGCAGAGTATTTCGTAACGAGGGCTTGGATACAAGACATAACCCCGAATTCACTCTTATGGAGCTTTATCAGGCATATACCGATTACCACGGTATGATGGACCTTACCGAAAATATGTATCGCCACGTTGCAAACGAGGTTTTGGGCACTACCAAAATCGTTTATAACGGTATCGAAATGGACCTCGGTAAGCCCTTCGAGCGTATCACTATGGTCGATGCGGTTAAGAAGTATTCCGGTGTTGATTTTAACGAAATTAAAACGCTCGAGGAAGCTCGCGCTATCGCAAAGGAAAAGGGAGTACAGTTTGAAACCCGTCA
>JAZRTL010000274.1:0-3717 GCA_045652025.1 Eubacteriales bacterium | reverse complement strand
CGCTTAGATTTTTTAAGGAAAACAACATAAAGCTTCCCTTTACCGTTCGCCTTATTCTTGGCAGCGACGAGGAGGTAGGCAGCACGGATTTGGAATATTTCGTTACCGTTCGCAAGCCCCCGATGTTTTCCTTCACTCCCGATTCCGAGTTCCCCGTTTGTATTGGCGAAAAGGGCATTTTATCGGTTAATATTGAATTTGACGGCTTAGACAGCTCTATTGAAGCGATTTGCGGCGGTACCGTTTCGAACGCGGTTCCCGGTAACGCTTTTGCTACCGTTAAGGGAGATTTTGAGCTTTGCGATGCGGAAGGTATTAAAATAACCAAGCAAGGCGAGCTTACCAAGGTTGAAGCAACCGGAAAGGCGTCCCACGCGGCACATCCCGAAGCGAGCGTTAACGCGATAAACCTTCTTTTAAATTACCTTATCGATCGTAAGGTTATTTGCGGTTGCGGTGCGCTTGGATTTATTAAAAACGCTACGGGCGAATATCTTGGAAAAACTTTAGGTATTAACGCGAGCAACCAAGATTTTGGTTATCTTACCTGTGTTGGCGGGGTTATTAACAACGAAGGCAGAAAAATAATTCAATCCTTTAACGTTCGTTATCTTCCCGAAACACCTGCGGAAGAAATCGTTGCGAAAATGCAAAGCGCGGTTGATGCTTTTGGCGGCAAGGTTAAGATGGTTGCCCAATCCGACGGCTATTTTGTTTCCGCCGACGATAAGAAGATTAAGGCGCTAACGAGCGCTTGCGAGGGCATTCTTGGTATCGAATGCAAGCCCTATACTATGGGCGGCGGCACTTATGCACGTTGGCTTCCCAACACCGTTGCTTTTGGTAGCGGTATTGAAAGCGAGCGCGGTTTCCTTGGCGACGAGCGCGGAAACGCTCACCAACGCGATGAATATATGTCGAAAAAGGAATTTTATTTAGGTATGGAGATTTATTCAACAGCTATCGGCAACCTTGCGGACATACTTTGATTTAAATCGAATTCTACCTCGAGCGCGATATTTTGTTTTAAAACGGCATCTGCTACAAGACGGCAGATGCCGTTCTTTTCGTCGTTTTCTACCCTTGTTTCGCACCCCAAAAGCTCGCAGCCAAGCGATTTCAGACGGTTGTTAAGCTCCGAACGGGCAATTTGCTCGGCTTGGTCGGGGGTTATTAGCTCTTCACTTGGAAGATATTCGATATAGGTAATTCGGTAGCGCTTTATCGGCAAGGCGATAAACCCAAAAAGCGTTACATCGCTTTCGGCATAAATATAATCGAAATATTCGTAATCGCTGTTAAAGCTAAAGCTCGGCACGTCCCAACCGATTATTTTATATTTGTTTTTTATTTTGGTTCTTCCCGTATATTGCTTTGAAATTCGGTTATACGGCACGCTTATTTCTATTTTCTCGTTTACTGCGGCAAAAACGTTGCCGCGGGCATGGGTTGGGCGAAAGGTTCCGTTTTCGAGCTCGATAAAGGAATTTATAAGCAATTCGCCCTTATAAACAACTTCGCCCTCGCTAACCTCGGGGTATCCCTCGGCGGCATCGATATCCAAAACCGTGCCGTCCCGCGCGGCGACAACGTTATAATAACCGCCCGTATCGACAATTTCGGGCAGAGGAGTTCGCTCCAGCACGGTAACCGACATATAGGTTCCGTTAATTGTAATTGCAACCGAGGAAATCTCGCGCAGGTTTAAAAGCAGCTGATTTTCCTTTGCGGTGATATTTAGCCCTTGGTTATATACCCCTACCGCAAGCCCAAGGTCCGAAAGAGCCAATTCAATTTTAGAGGTTGGAACCGAGGAGTTTCCGTTTATTTCTATTTTCCAAATAAAAAGCTGGGAAAAGAAAAGCAAAAACAAAGCAACCGCCATCCCGAAAAAAAGACCGTAGCGGCGACGATAGCGCGAAAACAAAAAGGGCAACCCCTTACGCTCTGTTATTTGGGCTTTTATATGCGATTTACCCGCAACAGAAGCGAGCTTTTCGGCAAAAAAGATGTTCGTGCCGAATTTAACTCTTCCGCCGACATGCTCGTTGCCCCAAAAAAGAATTTTCTCGTCGGAAAGCAGGTTAGCCAAACGCGCAAAATCGGCTTGCTCTACCTCGAAAACATATTCCCCAAAGAAAAAATGGATTATTTTATATAAACTCAACCGAGCTTATCCTCCCTTCGACCGAAATATATTCTCCGTTCAGGTTCATTAAAGCAAGTCCTTCGCCGCGTATTATAAGACGGCAATCGTCCGAGCAAGCACAAACCAAGGTTTCGGTATAGGTTTCGATACGCGAAAAGCCCTCGGCGAAAACATATTCCCTACCGCGAATTTCAACGTTCATTTTTATATCGTCAACCAAAATTTTTTCGATTTTTTGTTTTATTTCTGAAATATGCCTCATAAATTCACTCCCCGATTAAATATACTCGTTTTGGAGTGATTTTATGAAAGCGAAGCGTTTTGTTTTATTAGCCGCCGATATTTTCGCGGTATTTTTGTTTATATACCTTTTAATCTTCCCCCAACGCGCCGCCGAGCCAACGTATTTTGCGCTTGAGTTTTGCGCAAAAAGCTTAATTCCTTCGTTATTTATATATATGGTGCTTTCCTCGATAATAATTTCGCTCCCCATAACCGAGCATTTAAGCCGTTTTATTAGCGCGGAAGCACTTTTGCTTTTATACGGAACGCTTTGCGGTTGTCCCGTCGGAGCAAAAAACGCCGTTACGCTTTTCGAGCGCGGGCGGATAGACAAAAGGCAAGCCGAATATTTATGCTCGTTCACAAACAACGCGGGCGTTTCTTTTGTTGTTGGGTTTGTTGGGAAGGAGCTTTTTGGCGACGTAAGGGTTGGGATTAAGCTCGTTATATTTCAGCTTATTTCCTCTTTTATTTGCGCGCTTGTTATGAAAAGGGTGTTGCTAAAGCAAAAAAAGCCGTTAATTCTTTTTGGGCTTAACGAAAAGCGGGTTGGGCTTCGCGAGGCCGTTTACGATAGCGCGCTTACGATGCTAAACCTTTGCGCTTGCGTTGTGTTTTTTATGGTCGCGGGCGGTGTTGTAACGCGTATTTTTTGCTTGCCGCCTTTAGCAGATGCGGTTCTAAAATCGGTTACCGAATTTTCCTCCGGATGTGCCGCGGCGGCGCGGATTGGGACGGGCGCGTTTGCTGTTACCGCCTTTGCAATAGGTCAAACGGGACTTTCGGTGGCTTTGCAGGTTAAAAGCGTTATTAAAAGCAAGCTCTCTATTCTTCCTTTTTTGATAGGAAAACTTTTAAGCGGACTTATTATGACGGCGTTGGCAATTATTTTCGGTTGACAAAGGTCGAAATAAGTAGTATAGTATTTATAGCTTAAACGTTGGAGTATAAATTATGAAGCGTAAGAACGATAATATAGAACGTATTTGTGCATATTGCGAGCACGCTGTTGTTATTAGCGAATCGGATATTTGTATTTGCAGAGAGATTGGCGCGGTTAAAGCTATCGACACTTGCAGAAAATTTACACTTGATTTGTTAAAGCTTAATCCTATCCCTCGCACGCTTCCCGATGACGATACGGTTTTTATGTAAAAAATGTAATTTTATTTCAAAAAACGCTTGACAAATTAAAATATCTGTGTATAATAGTTTTTGCGCGTTTGGTTAGCACCCTCTTAGACCGACGTGCGAACTGAATATGCAGCTGTGGCGGAACTGGCAGA
>JAZRTL010000273.1:0-4414 GCA_045652025.1 Eubacteriales bacterium | reverse complement strand
CTGGATTTCCGCCGGCTATTCGCTTTGGTTCTTGCGCGAGGCAAAGTATCTTAATAACGCAAGAATGCGCCTTGGCACAAACTGTGCGATTTCCGGCACCGGCTTCTGTGTAAGCCGCGATATTATCGAATCTAACGGCGGTTGGAAGTACCATCTTCTTACCGAGGATATAGAATTTTCGGTGGATATGGCTATCCGCGGCGAGCTTATCGGCTATAGCGAGGGCTCTATCGTTTACGATGAACAGCCCGAAACCTTTAAGCAATCCTGGAACCAACGCTTGCGCTGGTCCAAGGGCTTCTATCAGGTTTTCGCCAACTACGGCGCAAAGCTTTTTAAGGGCATCTTTAGCGGCAAGTTTGCTTGCTACGATATGCTTATGACGGTTTTCCCCGCACTAATGTTTACCGTTCTTTCGGTTCTTTGTTGCCTTGGCGAATGTATTTACGGCTTAACGATATTTATCGAATATCCCGAGTTTTCGAACCTTTTCGTGTTCTGCTTGTTGCCGTTGCTCTACTTCTCGTCAATAATCTATATGCTTATTTTCGTGGTTGGATTTATAACCCTTATAACCGAATGGGAGGTTATCGACTGCCCTCAAAATAAGATGATTAAATACCTTTTCACCTTCCCGCTCTTTATGTTGACCTATGCACCTATCGCGGTTGCGGCGCTCTTTAAAAAGGTCGAATGGACCCCTATCGAGCATAAGGTTACAAAGTCTATCGACGAGGTCGGTAAAAAGGATAACCAATAACCGTTTTCTAAAAAAGCCCAATCGGGCTTTTTTATTTGCCCTAAAAGAACATTTGTTCTTGACAAACGTTTGTTCGTGTGTTATTCTGTTTTTACTAAAGCGCAAGGGGTGGTAAAATGTATCTCGGCAATGCCGACGGAAGCCAATTAATGCGGGCTTCCAACTTCCGTAGTAATCGTTTTGAGGTTGATGAGAATACAGAAAGAGTAATTTTGCATATCGATGCAAATTCTTTTTTTGCTTCCTGCGAAAGTGCCTTGCACCCCGAATATAAAACCGTTCCGATGGCGGTTTGCGGAAGTGTCGAGGACCGCCATGGTATAGTCCTTGCGAAAAACGCGCTCGCCGCAAAATATAATATCAAAACCGCCGAAACCGTTTGGTCGGCAAAGCAAAAATGCCCAAATCTTCTTATGGTTCGCCCAACATACTCGCTCTATGAGCAAATGTCCGAGCGGTTAAGTAGTATTTTCTATGAATATACCGACCTTGTCGAATCCTTTGGGCTTGACGAAAGCTGGCTCGACGTTACCGCGTCCCAAAAACTTTTCGGCAGCGGAAGGGAAATAGCCGATAAAATAAGGGCGCGTGTAAAAGCCGAGCTCGGTATAACCGTTTCGGTCGGCGTTTCCTTTAATAAGGTCTTTGCAAAGCTCGGAAGCGACCTAAAAAAGCCGGATGCAACAAGCTGTATCGAGCGTAAAAGCTTTGCCTCTGTCGTTTGGCCCTTGCCCGTTTCCGCTCTGCTTTTCGTTGGCCCGTCTTGTACAAGAACGCTAAACCGTATCGGTATAAAAACTATCGGCGATTTGGCGGTTGCGGATAGGGAGGTGCTTTTAAAACAGCTTGGCAAAAACGGAGTAATGCTGCGTGATTTTGCGCTCGGACGGGATTTTTCGGAGGTAACCCCAATGGGCTACGAGCCAACGCCTAAATCGGTTAGTAACGGTATGACCTTTCGCAAAAATCTTGTAACAGACGGTGAAATTTCCTTTGCCGTAACCTATCTTGCGATGTCGGTTGCCGAACGGCTTCGAAGGCATAACCTATGCTGTACCGCCGTTGCCGTAACAATAAGAACGCCCGACCAAGTAAGCATAAGCCGCGGTGAAAAGCTAACCCATCCGACCTGCCTTTATAACGAAATTTCCGAAAAGGCGCTAAGGATTATTTCCCAAAACCACCCGATAGGGCAGGAGATATATTCTGTAACGGTCCATGCCGAAAAGCTTGTAACCCCAACCGAATGCGACCTGCAACAAAGCTTTTTCGAAATGCCTTGGGAGGCAAAATATAAAAAAATCCATTCGCTTGAATGCACCGTAGATAATATCCGTGCCCGCTACGGTAAAAAAGCAATAGGGATTGCCTCTGCGGTAAATAATAATCTAATTGGATGAATGTTAAATACGCTTATTGACAAGAGCGGCATAATCGTATTATAATAAAAACAGTTTCAAAAAAGAGGTTGCTATGTTAAGAGAATTAAATGCGTTCATAACGAATCCGTTTTTAATAACCGCGGTTTCGTCTTGGATGATCGCGCAGGTGCTAAAGTTAATTATTTCGGCTATAATTAATAAAACCTTTGATATAAAGCGTCTTTTCGGCGATGGAGGAATGCCCAGCGGACATTCAGCTACCGTTGTTTCCTTGGCGGTTGCCTCTGCGCTTAATTACGGTATGGGAAGCTTCCAATTCGCTATCGCGGCCGTGCTTGCGATTATCGTTTGCCACGATGCAATGGGCGTTCGCTTGGAAACGGGTAAGCAAGCTGCAATTCTTAACGAAATTATCGAATCGGCACATATAATTGTAAAGCGCGACGTGGCAGCCACAAAGCTAAAGGAGCTTGTCGGACATACTCCCATACAGGTTTTCGCGGGTGCCGCCGTCGGTGCGACCAACGCGGTTGTAATGTATTACCTGCTTGGCTAAAATATAATAAACGGCTTAAGGGATGCGGATGAAATTTATTTTGTGAATTTCGTCGTATCTCTTTTATTTTTTAACGAAATGTGGTATAATATATCACTTAATGGTTTAACTTCAATAAGGAGGGTGTAAATTAATGGCGGACTTCAAGCTTGTATCCGATTTTTTGCCTACCGGCGACCAACCCGAAGCGATAGATGCGCTTGTAAACGGTATAAAAAACGGCGATAGGGACCAAACGCTTATCGGCGTTACCGGCTCGGGTAAAACCTTTACAATGGCTAACGTTATAGCTCGTCTTAATCGCCCTGCTATAATCTTAGAGCCGAACAAAACCCTTGCGGCTCAGGTCTGCTCCGAAATGCGCGAGTTCTTTCCGAATAACGCTGTCGAATTCTTTGTTTCCTATTACGATTATTACCAACCCGAAGCATACGTTCCCGGTAAGGATATTTATATCGAAAAGGATTCTGCCGTCAACGACGAAATAGATAAGCTTCGCCATTCGGCAACAAGCTCGCTCTTTGAGCGCCGCGATGTAATTATCGTCGCTTCGGTAAGCTGTATCTATTCTTTGGGCGACCCGAGCGAATATGCCGAGCAGGTTCTTGCAATAAGAAAAGGCAATATCTTCTCGCGTGATGACGTCATAAAACGGCTCGTCGCCTTGCAATATGCAAGAAGCGATATCGGATTTGAGCGTAATAACTTCCGCGTTCGTGGCGACGTTTTGGATATTTTCCCGTCTAATACCGATACCGATGCCGTTCGCGTGGAGTTTTTTGGCGATGAGGTCGACAGAATTTGCAAAATCAACGTCGTAACGGGCGAGGTTGTTGCGGATATGAGCTACGTTGCAATTTACCCCGCTACCCACTACGTTACAACGTCCGAAACTCGTAAAAAGGCAATCGAAGAAATTATTGCCGAGCTTGACGAGAGAATTGAATTTTTTGAATCCCAAAATAAATTTATCGAAGCACAGCGTATCCGCGAGCGTACTATGTTCGACGTGGAGCAAATCCGCGAGATTGGCTTTTGCTCGGGGGTAGAGAACTATTCCCGCGTGCTTTCGGGCAGAGCACCCGGTAGCGCGCCCTATACCTTGCTCGATTATTTTCCCTCGGATTTTATTATGTTCGTCGATGAAAGCCACGTTATGCTGCCTCAGGTTCGCGGTATGTTCGGCGGCGATAAGGCACGAAAGAAGAATCTTATCGATTACGGCTTCCGCTTGCCCTCTGCCTACGATAATCGCCCCTTGGATTTCGATGAATTTAACGAAAAACGCGGTCAAACCGTTTATGTTAGCGCAACTCCAAAGGATTACGAGCGTAATCTTTCCTCCCGTCTTGTCGAGCAAATTATACGCCCGACGGGACTACTCGACCCGATAGTCGAGGTACGTCAAACCAAAGGTCAAATCGATGACCTTGCAGGCGAAATTCGCATTAGGGCGGAAAAAAAGGAGCGCGTTCTCGTAACCACGTTAACCAAAAAAATGGCGGAGGATTTAACCGAATTTTTCGAGCTTTCGGGTATAAAATGTCGCTATATGCATTACGATATCGATACAATGGAGCGTATGGATATCCTTCGCGGCTTGCGTGCGGGTGAATTCGACGTGCTTGTCGGTATAAACCTTCTTCGCGAGGGCTTGGACTTGCCCGAGGTATCGCTCGTTGCAATTTTGGATGCCGATAAAGAGGGCTTTTTAAG
>JAZRTL010000272.1:0-3203 GCA_045652025.1 Eubacteriales bacterium | reverse complement strand
CCCTCTACGTCAACCTCGGCGGGCTTAACTGTTACCCAAGTTCCTTCGTCATGGGCAGCGGTATCCGCCTTCAAGCCACAATCGCATTCGTGCCAGTGGTTATTTGCATCGGTCTTCCAATCCTCGCTAAAGCTATGCTTTGCGGGGATGGACTTGCTTTCAATAACGTAGCCGCAAACGGTACATTGAAGCTCTTTTCTGCCTTCTACGTCGATGTCGGCTTCTTTGGTGGTTACCCATACGCCGTCATCGTGGGAAGCGGTATCGAACTTTTCGCCACAAGAGCATTCGTGCCAGTGGCCTTCGCCATCTGCGCTCCATTCGGTCGAAAGCTTGTGGATGCCCGACATAGCGGGTTCGGTACCATATATTTCGATTTCATCAAGACCCGCAAAGCCCGAGGCCTTACAAATTTCGATCTTTACAAAGTTAACGCATTTAGCTTCTTCAAACAATTCTGCCCAAACAAGCTCGTAGCCATCATCATTGTAATCGGGAGGAATTACCGTACCGAGAAGGTTAAATTTAACTCCATCGGTAGAGGTATAAACCTTTATCCATTCTGCTCTGGTAATACCGGCTGTTTTAAACGCATTGGTATGAACCGAAACGCCGGTAAGATCGTAGGTTTTATCGAGTTGGAACAAGAAAGAACCTACGTTTGCAACGGTATTGTTTGCGCTCCAGAGCCAGCAGGTGTTGTTATAAACGGTTCTCTTGTTGGTGAACCCGTCGGTAAGGCCGTAGTTTTCTGCGGTATATTTACCTTCGGGAAGTCCCGAAGCTTCGTAGGGGTTACCCGCAACGATGCTTTCGAGCGAGGTTCCGTAAAATTCAACCTCCTCGAACAAGTAAAGCACAGCGCCGCTAAACGTCAAGCGAACGTACTTGGCAAAAGCGGGCTTTGCGAGCTTAATTGTGCAATCATAGGAAGCCCAAATGTTGCTTGCTTCGGTATCGAGCGCGGTAGAGAACGTAGCTTCAACCTCGGAATAATTAACGCCGTCGGTCGAAACCTCTACCTTACATCCGGTAGGAAGCGCATAGGTGCTGTATTTATCGAAGCTTGCAACAATTTCCGTAACGTTGCTTGCTTTAAAGAGATTGAACGTCATTTCAACGTTAATCGCTCTTTGTCCGTTGTACCAGCCGGAAACAGACTCGCCAAACACAAGAGTGTTCTTTGTGCCATCGATAAGGCGCTTGCCGTCATCGTAGGTTGCGCCTTCGGCACAAGGAGGATTGTTCCAGTCGGGCCACCACTTATAAGTATCGTCGGTGGTATAGGTATGAACGGGGATTTTCGCCTCCGCGTTTTCCTTTACCTCTGCCTTTGTACCGTAAGCCGCAATTTCGGAAACCCACATAAGATTACCTGCAACGGGGGTGATAAGAACCTTAACGTGAGTTGCCTTTACGCTTTCGAACTCTGCGCCCGCGTATGCATCTACTGCATACGTGGTTTTATCGGTGCTGTATGCAACAGAACGAACCTTCTTAAAGCTCTTTCCGTCGGTAGAAACCTGAAATTCAACCGAAGGGCGACTAATACCCGCACCGAGCTTAGCAGTACCAAGGTTTATCTTGAACTGATAAAGGTCATACAATTCACCGAGCGGAATTGTAATATCTACAACACGGTTTTTATCCACGGGTACGATATAACCAACCCATCTGCTATCGCCGTAAGCGACGGTTTCCGTACTGCTTATCGAAACGCCGTCGGTAAGCTCTTTATTATTGGTATCGGGATAGTTTTCGCCGGGGGTGTGGGAAGCGGTATAGCTCTTGCCTGCGGTTGCGTTTACAACCTTATAATCTTCGTAATCGACTTCTTCGCGGTATTGAAGATTTTCGCCGACGGTAATATCGAACACCGCCTCGAAGGAGCGGTCCCAAGGCCAACGGAACGAGGAAACGGTTGCGTTCCATTTATTAGAAGCAACAATAACGCCGTTATCAACACCCTCGACAAGCTTAGAAGCGTTGATATAGTTAACGAGCGTTTCCGCCATATCGATTGCCTTGTTGTAATTTGCATTGTTTTCTGCAAAGTTAGCCGAGCTGTTATGAACTCTGCCACCGGTTTGCTGGTATGCAACGTCCTTTACCCAAGCGGCAACAACCGTCTTCATAAAGCCCTTATGGGTATCTTCATCAACAACGACGCTGTTCTTTAGGTAGGTGTAACGTGCAACCGCGTTGGAAATAGAAGTACCAAGCGAGTTTGCGATAGTATTCCATTGGCTGTAGCCCAAAAGCTCGCCAAGGCGGGTTTTAAGCGCGGAAGCGAGAATTGCATTGGAAAGAACGCCGTCCTTATCCGAGCAATCCACGATAGCGGTAGGAATACCCATATTTAGATTGCTTATTGCCTTTTGAACGAGCTTTGCGGCTTGGTTATTAAGCTCGGTAAGCTCCGAAGAGCTATATCCGTCGCCGCCGTCGGTTCTTGTAAGGATAAGAACCTGCAATTCGCCGGAAGCGTTATCGTTACGGGTACATCCAATGCCGGTGATGTGCGCTTGGACGGTGGTGTTAAGTGTGCCTGTGTCATATTCATCGGAGGCAATATCCTTGCCGTTACCGAAGAAGATGGGGCTAACGTCAACCTTGCCGTAGATAGAGGTTGCAATATCCGCAAGGCCCATCATACCCAATTCATCTGCCGCAGAGAAGAGAACGCAGTTTTCTGCATCGCCGATAAGCTTTTCGGTAATATATCTGCCCTCGTTGGATTGGATTGTGGTTTGGGGGCTGGAATCGTCAAAGCCGATATACAAACGGTCTGCAGTATCCACAACGTTGGGATAAAGCGCGTTTGCAATAACCAACTTTCTTTCGCGGGATGCATAATATTCGTTAAATTCGGCGTTGGAAAGTGCGCGGAGCGTTCCGTTGCCGTCGGTGAAGATCATCGACGAGCCAACCTCGTATCCGCTAGTATAATTGCTGCTGCCCTGAGATGCCGCATCGGTATAGGGCACTGCTATATCGTTCCCGTTTGCATCCTTGTTATAGTTCTTAACGATATTTGCGATAGTAAGGTCGCTACCCGTATATTGAGGACGGGCAAGCATACCGTACATACGGAAGTTGGAATAGTCGTTTCCGCGGTAATCCATATAATCGCCCGTGGATGCAAGGCGCATTACGGTATCGAAGAAGATAACGTGGGGATCCTAAGTCGGATCGTAGCCATG
>JAZRTL010000271.1:0-1955 GCA_045652025.1 Eubacteriales bacterium | reverse complement strand
CCAAGGGCTCGATTGAGGTTGGCAAGGATGCGGATATTATTATTACAGATAATGAATTTAACGTAGAAAAAACAATTATCGGAGGAAATGTTAAGTATGAAGCTTAAGGTTAATGCAAAGCTCGACCCCCAATTCGCGCCGCTTTCGATCGTATGCCGCGAAATGCGCGAAGCTACCAAGGATAACGGTCAAGACCTCGTTATCGGCGTAGAAAGAAACAAAGGTTACACCACCGTTTACAAGACCCGTGTATTCAAGGACGGCACCGGCCACGACGAAGAAAACTTCGATTTTATCGAAAGAATGGTTAAGTCGCTTCTTTGGGTTGCAGGTGGCTTTAAGGTAATTATCGCAGGTAGCGAGGTTATCGGTAACAAAATTAAGGAAGCTTATTCCGATGGTGGCGCAAGAGATTTCGACGTTCACTTTATGGAAAGAGTTTACGAAAAGCCCTTTGAAGTAGAAATTCGTTCTCTCGAGGACGCTCCCGTTGAGGTTTCGGGCGCAGCTCCCGTTGGCAGACATCTTGACGGCTGCCGTATCGGCTTCGACGCAGGCGGATCCGACAGAAAGGTTTCCGCAGTTATCGACGGCGAAACCGTTTATTCCGAAGAAGTTGTTTGGTTCCCCAAGATCAACTCCGACCCCGATTACCACTACCAAGGCATTCTTGATGCAATGAAGACCGCTGCATCCAAGATGCCCCGCGTTGACGCTATCGGCGTTTCCAGCGCAGGTGTTTACGTTGATAACAGAATTATGGTTGCTTCCCTCTTCCTTAAGGTTAGCGACGAGGATTTCGACAAAAAGGTTAAGAATATGTACCTTGACGTTGCAAAGGAAATCGGCGAAAATATTCCCGTTGAGGTTGCAAACGACGGCGACGTTACCGCTCTTGCAGGCGCAATGAGCTTGGAGGACGATTCGGTTCTCGGCGTTGCTATGGGTACCTCCGAAGCAGTTGGTTACGTTGACCCTCAGGGCAACATTACCGGTTGGCTCAACGAGCTTGCATTCGCTCCCGTTGACTTCTGCAAGAACGCAATGGTAGATGAATGGTCCGGCGACTACGGCTGTGGCCTTAAGTACTTCTCGCAGGATGGCGTTATTAAGCTTGCTCCCTTTGCAGGTATCGAGCTTGATGAATCTCTCTCCCCCGCAGAAAAGCTTAAGGTTGTTCAAGGTCTTATGAAGGAAGGCGACCAAAGAGCCGCTGATATTTATGACACCATCGGTGCATACTTCGGCTACGCTATCGCGTTCTATGCTGAATTCTATGATATGAAGCACGTTCTTATTATGGGCCGTGTTACCTCCGGCGATGGCGGCGTTATTCTTCTTGAACGCGCTCAGGAAGTTCTCGATAAGGAATTCCCCGAGCTTGCTAAGAAGATTCAGCTCCACATTCCCGACGAAAAGGCACGTCGCGTTGGTCAGTCTGTTGCAGCTGCTTCGCTTCCCAAGATTAACTAATATATTAATTAAACATAAAACCCAAGGCACTTGCCTTGGGTTTTGTTTTTGCTTCGCTCTCTCCGCGGTCGCTATCGCGCTCTCTAAAAACACAAAATCCAAAGCAAAGGCGCGGTTTTTTATATTGACTTTTTTGCATATAAATAGTATAATCTCTTTGACATAAGTGGTGGAGTCTGGCATAAGGCGCGGTGCGCCTTATTTATGTCGAATTTGCTTTTTCAGAATCTTCCGCCACCGGAGGATTCTTTTTTTGTTCTGGAGGTCTTTTTATGAGAAAAACAAAAATCGTTTGTACTATCGGCCCCGCTTGCTCGAACGAGCAAACGCTCGAAAGGATGTGCCTTGCGGGAATGAACGTTGCGCGCCTTAACTTCTCCCACGGCTCGCACGAGGAGCACAAAAAGCGCATTGATATGATAAAAGCGGTTAGGGAGCACCTTGGTATGCCGATTGGTATTCTTTTGGACACCAAAGGCCCC
>JAZRTL010000270.1:0-5043 GCA_045652025.1 Eubacteriales bacterium | reverse complement strand
GGAGGAAATAGTTATCGATACGGGCGTTCGCGCGCGTATTGCAGACGGTTGGGTTTTGGCGATTTTTCCCCGTTCCGGTTCGGGCTTTAAGTTCGGTGTTCGCCTTGCGAATACTGCGGGAATAATCGATTCGGATTATTTCAACGCCGATAACGAGGGACATATAAAAATTAAGCTCGTCGGGGCAACCAAGCCCTTTTCGGTTAAGGCGGGCGATGCGTTCGCACAGGGCATTTTCTTGCCCTACGGCATTACCGAGGACGATAATTGCGATGCCGAACGCCACGGCGGGTTCGGCTCTACCGATAAATAAAGAGGTATTTAATTATGATAACAACAAAACAAAGAGCATATCTTCGCGGGCTTGCAAACACAATCGAGCCCACCACCCAAATAGGCAAATTCGGCGTTGGCGAAACGCTGCTCGAAACCGCATCCAAGGCGCTCGAGGCACACGAGCTTATAAAGCTTACCGTGCTTGAAACCTCGCCGCTTTCGCCAAAGGAAACTATGGTAGAGCTTTGCGAAAAGCTTTCTTGCGAGCCGGTTCAGGTTATCGGCAGAAAAGTTGTGATTTACCGTCAATCGAGCAAGGCGGAAAACCGCAAGATCGTTCTTCCCCGTAAGTAAGCGTATGAAGGATTTTCACATACATTTTCACCTCGACTCCTGCGGCAGCGAGGAAATGACGATGCCCAACATCGAGCGCGCTTGCATTGAGCTCGGCATCGACGAGGGTACTATAATTAAGCACTATTCAAAGCAATTGCCCAACGGTAAGAAGGATTGGGCAGCTTGGCACGTTCAATCAACTCCCGAGCTGGATATTTTCCTTAAGGAATTCAATTCCTATAAGCCCGAAAGGGTGATTTTTCATAGCGGGGTAGAAACCGAGCTTTTAAGCGACGAGGGTGATATTAATATTCCCGATTTCGATGCCGAAAAGGTGGATATGATACAGCTTTCAATCCATTTTATGATAAATACAAAAAAGCTCCCGCTCGATTTTATTATGTTTCCCGATGCTTATTTTTCTCCCGAGTTTGCGACCGAGGACGGTCAAAGGCAATGGGCGGAATGGAAGGAACGCGTTGCAACGGTCGGCGCGGAATATCTTATTTCTGCCACCGCCGAGGGCTATTTGAACGCGCTTAAGCGCCAGCCCAAAATTAAATCCTTGGCGCATATGGGCGACGGCGTCGGTCACCTTGTAAGGTACGGCGCGGATATAGAAAGCGTCCCGATGCAAAAAAGGGTCGAAATTTTTGAACCGCTTATGAAATATATGGCGGAAAACGGAATTTATTGGGAGCTTACCGAGGGCGGAATGTCGCTTCCTCTGTTCAAACGCGCGCGTGAACTGGGCGTTATCTTTACCTGCACCGCCGACGGACACCAGCTCTATAACGGCTGGGGCCCGCTGTGTAACCATATAAAAGCCGAAGAGGCGCTTGCCCGCTTGATTGCGGAGTGCTAAAACTAAACCTTCCGTACAGAACGGCGTTGTAAAATGAATATAAAAATCCGCGATATAGGTTCTTATCATCGCGGATTTTGTCGTTTCACCGAAAAAGAGCTTCTTTTTAAGTCGCTCGCGCGGTTTTTATTTATAAATTTATTGATTTATTTAATAAAATAGAGTATAATATAAAGAAATATAAAAACGGTTATGCGGCGTTCTTTTCTTTAAGCTCGTCAAGAGTGCCGAAGGAATATCCCTTTTGCTTCAGCTCGGCAATTACCTCGTCTAAAATTTCGGCGTTGGTACGGCTCGTCGGGTGTAAAAGAATAACCGCACCGTCGTGCATTGAATTAATAAAATTCTTCTTCGCGTCCGATGGGTTACAAAGCTTATCGTCCCAATCGGCATAAGCAAACGACCAAAAAACAGGCGTATATCCCAATTTCTTGCAAAATTCAAGCGTTTGCTCCGAAAAGGTTCCGCGCGGGGGACGGAAGTATTTTTCCATCTCCTTGCCCGTAAGATTTTTATAGAGCTTCTCTACCCCTAAAAGCTCGGCGCGGAAATCGTTTATATTTTCTATTTTCGACATATCTCCGTGGCTTGTGCTGTGGTTGCAAATAAGATGCCCGTCGCTTGCCATTCTTTTAACCGTTTCGGGACTGTTTTTTATAATTCCGGGAAGAATAAAGAATGCGCCCTTTATATTGTGCTTGGCTAAAATATCAAGCGTTTTTTCAACGCTTTCGTTCCCATAGCCCGCGTCGAAGGTCAAATAAAGCGTTTTGTCGCCCTCTTTTCCCATATAAAGCGCGCCGTATTGCTTTGGCATATCGCTCCCGCCGAAAACGGTCGGTTGCCCGCCCGAAGTCGAACGCTTAAAAAACCAATCCTGCCCGTTTGCTGCTTTCGACGGGACTTGAAGAGCTAAAAGTAAGGCGATAAACAAAGCCAAAAATTTAAAAGCTTTAATAATTTTCAACTCCTTTCTCTATATTTTTTGTATTAAGAAATAATATATTCAAACAAAAGGGTGATTTTAATGGTAATTTGTAATTCACTTGCCGTAATTTATGCTTCTCCGGACTATACCTCCGAGCAGGTCGACGAAATGCTCTATGGCGAAGAGGCGACTGTGCTTGCAGAGGAGAACGGGTTTTATAAAATCCGTTCGGAATACGATTACGTCGGCTGGACCCCGAAAACGAATTTGTTCCCAAAATCCAAAGACCCGAATTTTAGAATAAATTGTATCTTTTCGGATTTGCTTGTGGAGGGAAGATATCACTACGAGCCCTTTATGGCGCTTCCACGCGGGGCAAAGGTAAACGTTGAGTTTTCCGAAAATTCTCACCGCTACGCTTATGTTAGCCACCCGAACGAATTTACCTTTTATATCCATAAAAACCATCTAACCGCGCTTGAGGAAAAGCAATATACCGAACAAGAGCTAAGAGAGCGCTTTGCCGCAACCGCAAAGGAATATCTTGGCGTTCAATACCGCTGGGGCGGAAGAAGCCACAAGGGTATCGATTGCTCGGGGCTTTGCTTTAACGCCTATTGGTTTAACGGTTTAAAGCTTTGGCGCGATGCGGATATAGACCGATCTACAATACTTAGAAAAATTCCGCTCGAGGAAGCAAAGAAGGGCGATTTGCTTTTCTTTAAGGGCCACGTTGCGATGTGCCTCGGCGATGGAAATATTATCCATGCATCTGCCTCTGCGGGTTGTGTGGCAATAGAAAGATTAAAGGACAAAGAAGGATTGCTTAACACCTTTGTCGGTGCGGGCACAATATTTTAATGAGTAATATTTATATCCCACGCGAAGAAATCGAAAAACAACTTAATATTGCGCTTTCGTTAAAGAACGAAACCGCGGGTAAGCGCGCTTGTGTTATAACCTTCGGTTGCCAACAAAACGAAGACGATAGCGAACGTATTGCAGGTGCCTTGGAGCTTTGCGGTTACGAAATTGTAGAGGATAGCGGTATCGCCGATATGATTATCGTTAACACCTGTGCAATACGTGAGCATGCGGAGATACGCGCACTTTCCGAAACGGGTCAATTTAAAAGCCGCAAGGCAAACGATAGGTCAATAAAAATCGGCATCTGCGGTTGTATGGCGCAACAAGCCCACCGTCGCGAGCAGGTTTATAAAAGCTATCCCTACGTCGATTTTATCTTCGGTACGGATATGCACCACCGCGTTCCCGAGATAATAAAAACCGTTCTCGGCTCTAAAAAAAGAGTTAGCTTTATTACCGATGCGCCCCATAACGATTTCGGCGTTATCAGCGAGGGTATGCCCGTAAAGCGCGAAAGCGGTTATAAGGCGTGGGTTCCCGTTATGTACGGCTGTAACAACTTTTGCACCTATTGCGTCGTTCCCTATGCGAGAGGGCACGAGCGCTCGCGCAAGCGTGAATGTGTTGTTGCGGAGGTTAAGGACCTTGTCGAGCGCGGATATAAGGATATAACCCTGCTCGGTCAAAACGTAAATTCCTATAACGGCGGTTGCAGCTTTGCCGAGCTTTTGGAGGAATGCGCTTCCTTCGAGGGCGAATACCGTATGCGTTTTATGACAAGTCATCCAAAGGATGCATCGGACGAGCTTATAGACGTTATCGCAAGGAACGAAAAGGTCGCAAAGCATTTCCACCTTCCCGTCCAATCCGGCTCAAGCCGAATTCTTGGGCTTATGAACCGAAGATACACCCGCGAGCAATATCTTGAGCGCGCGTTTAAGATAAAGGAAAAAATCCCCGACGTTTCGCTTACAACCGATATAATCGTCGGCTTCCCAACCGAAACCGAGGAGGATTTTGCCCAAACTATGTCGCTTGTCGAGCAGGTTGGGTTCGATATGATATATACCTTTATCTATTCGCCGCGTATCGATACGGTTGCCGCAAAAATGGAGGGTCAAATCCCGCGTGAGATTTCTACCCGCCGTTTTAAAGAGCTTTCCGACCTTCAAAACGAGGTTGCACAGCGGCTTAACGATGAATTTATCGGAAAAACGGTAAGAATTCTTTCGGATGGGTATAATAAAAACGAAATCCCTTGCGGAAGAAGCACCCAAAATAAAATTGTTACCTACGACCGCTTTTTGCCCGCAGGCGAGTTTGCGGATATTAAAATCGAAAGCGCGGGCGCGTATTTACTTAACGGAAAAATAATTTAATTACCGAAAGGATATAAAAACAATGAACGAAGCAATGAGAAACGCTATTGAAGCACTTAAAACCGCACTTAAGGAAAGCGATGAGCTTAAGGCGTATAACGAAGCAAAGGAAGCTTATAACACCGATGAGGAGTTAAAGTCGCTCATTACCGAATATAACGTACAAGCATCCTTGCTTGAAACCGAGGGTCAAAAGCCCGAAAACGAACGCGATACTGCAGTTATCGAAAAGATTTCCGCACGCCTTCGCGAGCTTTACGATATTATCGGCGAAAATAAAACTCTAATCCAAATGCGCGAAGCAGAAAGCGACCTTTCCGCAATCGTTGCCGAAATTAACCAAGCCGTTCAAATCACTATCGATCCCGAATCGGCTAATTGTACTCACGATT
>JAZRTL010000269.1:0-4994 GCA_045652025.1 Eubacteriales bacterium | reverse complement strand
ACTTCGGCACCTATACAATCCAAAACCCCTACGTTTATTTCTAATATAAAAACCAAAAAGCATCCGCCTTCGTTAATTCGAGGGCGGATTTCTTTCGCTCTCACGATGGTGTTTTTGCACAAAAAACATTCTTTGTATGATGTGTTTTGTACAAAAACCTCAAACGGCGGTTGACAGCGCGCGGGGGGATGTGATATAATTAATAAGAATGTAAATATAAACGAGGAGAATAAACATAATGTTTGCAAAAAGACTTTGTGCAATAGCATTGGCGATCATATTAGCTGTTGGTGCCATCCTTGCGGCGATACCCTTTTCGGCGCTTCAGGCATCGGCTATTTCGGGCGCGGGTGCTCCTACAAACCTTAATTATTACGATCTTGGTATTGATATTTCCGCTTGGCAAGCAGGCGGCGGTAACAAGCCCGAGCTCGTTAACTTTACCAAGCTAAAGAACAGCGGATGTAAGTTCGTTATTCTTCGTATCAGCTACGGTCAGAATCTCGACGATGCTTTCGTTAGCTTCTATAAGAACGCTCGCGCGGCGGGTATGCCCTTGGGCGTGTATATGTACGGCTTGTCCACAACTCGCGCGGGCGCAGTATCCGATGCGAAGTGGGTTATAAGCGTTATCGAAAAATACGGTATGTATTTTGAATATCCTATCTATTACGATATAGAGGAACAAAAACAGATAAACCTTTCCGCTTCCGCAAAGAACGCTCTTTGCGAGGGCTGGTGCGACACCCTTTATGCAGCGGGCTATTATCCCGGCATTTATGCAGGTAAATCCCAAATTATGAGCTCGCTATCCGCTTCGTTCAAGGCGAAGTACGACCTTTGGGTTCCCGCGGTTGCATCTACTAACGTTAACGCAACCCAATATTCTCCCTATTCTAAAAACTTTAACGCCCAGGGCTTCAGCATGTGGCAGTATTCCTGGTCCAACTATAACGGCGCGACCGGTAAATATATCTACGACGGTGTTTATAAGAGCGGTACTACCAAGGTTAAGGACCTTGACCTTGACGTATGCTATAAAGACTATCCCACCATTATGAGCACCTATGGCTATAACAACTGCGGTTCTAACGAAAAGAGCTTGCTTTCCAAGGCAATCGAGCTTGCAAAGAACGTTAAATATACCGATTATACTCAATCCGAGCTCGATGCATTGCGTAACGCCTATAACAAGGCGGTAAGCGCTTACAATTCTTCGTCCTCTACGAACGATGCATATAAGACCGCAAGAGTTAACCTTGAAAACGCTATGAAGGGCGACGTTGCAAACGCGGTACTTTCGCTTAATAAGAGCTATACCGCTACCGCGCCCACCCGCGGCGACCTATACGATGATGACGGTAAGCGTCTTACCGATGGCTCCAAGGGTCATATCGACGTTGGCAGTGCAAAGTATGCTTGCTGGCAGAATTCTACCGAGATCGTCGTTGACCTCGGCGCAAGCAAATCCAGCAATAATTATACCGTTTATTTTGCGGCGGGCGATTGGGGCGTCGCAGTTCCTACCGACGATCAGTTCACAGTAGAAATTTTTGCTTCCGACAGCGCTTCCGGTAGCTTTACTTCGGTTGCAAGCTCGAGCAATATCGTTCAAACGAACAAGAGCGGTAATTGGACTCTTATGACGGTTTCCGCAAAGGCGCTTACTTCGGTAAACAAACGTTATATTAAGTTTAAAATAACGAATACTGCCGCAAACGGCTTTATTTGGATGGACGAGGTAGAGGTAACTGCCGGCGATTCAAAGCTTTCGGGCGGTGCATACATCAGCGGCGTTAACAGAAAAGTAAATTCCGGCGAATGTATTGTGTTCACCTCTGCATTCGGCACTATCACTCCCGATGCTGCTAACCATAAGTGGACTATTAACGTTATCGCTAAATGGAATTCCGAAGCAGGCGGCTACGTTGTAACGAGCGTTAAGGGCGGCGACGGCGATAATACTCCCGCTGTTACGCTCGCAAGCGATGAAATTCTTATCGCCGCACATAACTGGGAAAGCGGTGTTTCGGATGGCACCGAGGTGTTGGGTAGCGCGGCTAACGCAGCTGTGTTCTATTCTGCTCAGGTTGGCGATATTATTAAGCTCGACGGCGTTAACGTTTCTTCGGGCAATATGGAAATTGCTCCTTTTGCAAGAGTTTCCGGCAACGGAACCGAAGAACCTTCCGATCCCCCTGCGGAACACGTTCACACTCCCGGCCCCGTTTCTTGTGTTTCCGACCAAATTTGCTTAACTTGTCAGACCGTTTTGGCTAACGCCGAAGGACATGATGAAGGCGAATGGGTAGAAGAAGAAAAGGGTATCGTTAAGCTTCTTTGTACCAAGTGCGGCGAGCTTTTGGATACCAAAATTAATAACTACGTAGGTCTTCGCGGCGATATTAACGCCAGCGGCGATATAGACTCTATGGACTACGTTCTTCTTAAACGCTACTATTTCGATACGTTCGCGCTCGATAGCGATGCAATGCTTCGCGCCGACGTAGATTGCAACGATATTGTAGATTCTATGGACTACGTCGTTCTTAAGCGTGCATATTTTGGAACCTACACAATTCAAAAACCTTTGATTTACAGACAGTAATCACAATAAAAATAGCTACCGCATGAAAGTGCGGTAGCTATTTTCCCTAAAAATCGCTTTCCGCCAACACTCTAAACAAAAAGAGGTGCTTTATGAAAATTTTGAAAAGATTTATTGGTTTAACGCTTGCTGTTTTAATGCTTTCAACGCTTTTTGTGGGTCAAGTATTCACCGCAAAGGCGTTAACCCCGCTGCCCCACCTGCTTCAAGCTGACGAGCCGTGGGGCTCTGTGCTTGTTGGCGGTGCTACTATCGCGCGCACGGGCTGTGGTATCCTTTCGCTTAGTAACTCGGTTGGCTATCTAACGGGTAAGCGTATCGATATCGTCGATTGTGCGAATTGGGCGTATAGCGTCAAGGGCTTTAACTATTATTCTAATAGCTTGGGCACCTACCGCGATACTTTTTATAATAAAGTGGAAGCAAAGTATGGTGCAGAATACGGCTTTACCGTTGACTGTGGCCCCAACGGTAGCGGATATTGGCTTGGTGCTACCAACACTCAACTCCAAAACCACCTTGCAAACGGCGGTGTTGCGATCGGTCATATCCCCGGCCATTTTATCGCAATAGTGGATTACAACCCCGAAACGAAAATGTTCCACGTTCTCGATAGTGCGCCTGCCGCGTATAGAGGCACCTCAAGCAACCGTGGCGACGTTTGGCTATCTCTTACTCATCTAACTACCGATACCTATGAATATAAGCTCGACTGGTTCTGCTTGCTTACCGCAACGGGAACTCCCGCCGATGAGCAGGATAACGAAAAGGAATATCTTGCAAACGCGATCTCCGCGGCGCAGAATAAACGTTATAGCGATTTCGGCTCTGCAAAGCTTGGCGAATTCCGCGCGGCTTTTAATACCGCCGTTGACGTATATAATAACGCTTCTTCTACAAGCGAAAATTATAAAGTGGCAAGAACTGCGCTTGAATCGGCGATGAACTATACCAACGCTATCTCTAAGGGCAAGAGCTATACCGCAACCGCTTCCACCCGTACGGACGAATGGAAGGACGATGGAGTTCGTCTTACCGATGGCGTTAAGGGCTCGCCCGAGACCGAAAGCAAGGCGTATGCGGGTTGGCAAAAGAAGTTAGAGGTTGTTATCGATTTGGGCTCTGCTCAAAGCTCTAACTTGTATAACTTGTATTTGGCAACCAACGACGATTGGGGTATTAAAGTACCTACGGAAAGCGAATTCAAGCTCGATGTATATGCATCCGATAGCACAAACAGCGGCTTTTCGCTCGTTGCAACAACAAACGAGCTTAACGGTAGAGCGTCCAGCGGCGTTTGGAAGCTTTATAGAGTTAACGCCGTTGCCGCGAACGCGGTAAACGCTCGTTATATTAAGTTCGTTATAACAAATAACGGCACGCCCGGACATATTTGGATAGACGAAGTAGAAGTCGCAAGTGGCGAGGAATATCTCGACGATATGGCTTACGTAACCGGCGTTAACCAAAAAATCGACTCGGGTATGTGTAGTGTGTTCACCCCCGCTTTCGGAGCAATTACCGCCCAAAACGCGAACATCATTTATACAAGCAATATCGTTGTCAAATGGGATTCTGCGGCACAGGCGTACGTTGTAACTAACGTTTGCTATGGCACAGAAGCCCTTGGCGAATCCTTTACCCTTGGCGAAGGCGAGCTTCTAATCGCTGCCCATAACCACGAAACCGGCGTTGCGACCGATGCCGTAGTTGGCAGCGAGGAGAACGTTAAATGGTTTAGCCAAGCGTCTGTCGGCGATTTGGTTTACCTTAACGGTATCGACGTTGCGAATGGCAAAATGTCGGCTTCTCCCTATATCCAAGTTGTTCACACCGCTGCCGAAGAACCCGATAACAGCGGTAACGAAAACGGTAATAACAACAATAACAACGAAAATAATAACAATAACAACGGCACAATCGGCGGTAATGCGGGCGATATTAAGCCGAACCCCGACCCTAACTTTAAGCCGGATTTCGACGAGGAAGAGGAAGAATTTCCCTCTGGCGATAAGGTGGCGCTTGGCGACGTAAACGCAAGCGGCGATATCGATTCTATGGACTACGTCCTTGTGAAACGCGCGTATTTCGGAACGTTCGAGCTAAGTGAATCCCAGCTTAAATCTGCCGACGTAAATGCAAGCGGCGATATCGATTCCATGGACTACGTTCTTGTAAAGAGAGCATATTTCGGTACTTTCTCGTTTAACTAATTAAAACCGAACAAATAACAAGCCGAGGAGAAATCCTCGGCTTTTGTGTTGTAAATGACAGACATATAATAAGTTATATATTTTCCAAGGACATGCGCCTTGGAAAATATACCTTAGAACGCCGCAAGCGCGGACAAGATGCGAAGCGACGATATGGGTTCCCTGAAAATGCT
>JAZRTL010000268.1:0-3023 GCA_045652025.1 Eubacteriales bacterium | reverse complement strand
GGCTTAATCTTAAGACCTGTATAATCGCCGCTTACACCAAGGATAAACTCGGTAACACCGCGGTAGATCCAACCCGCAGTACCGGTAATCCAAGAATAGTAGGAAAATCCTGCGCGGTAGGGGTCTTGCGGACCGAGGTACATATTGGTAACAACGTAGGGCTCTACACCCGAATTATCGTTTGCGGGGTTATCGTAGCTGATAAGCTTAAGAGTATCGTAGGCAACGTCCGCCTTACCAAGCATACAGTCGGCAACAATCTTAAACGCAACGCCGTGGTTATATACCGAGCCGTTTTCGTATCCGCCGGGGATAAAGTAAGCCATACGGCCGATATGCTCATCCTTCTTGCTGTATGCAGGAGCGCATTGAACGTAGCCGAAGGAGCATTTAAGCTTATCCTCTACGGTTTGCATAACCTTGTTAAGACCCTCTTCATCGAGCATATTCGCAAGAACTGCCCAAGTTTGAGTATTAAGGTAGGTTTGACCCTCTACATTTTCCTTAGAGCCAACCTTTTCGTCCCAGTCGGTAATACCGTAAATGAATTGGTCGCCCTCGAAGGCGTTTTCCAAAATAGCGGATTTAAGAACGGCTTGTTCCTCTTTTACCTTTGCAATAAGCTCTTCCTTGCCGCCCATAATTTCGCAAATGCGGCAAAATTCGGTAATTGCCTTTACGGTTGCGATACTAAGCCAAGCGCTTTCGCCCTTTTGCATATAACCGGTGTTATTAATAGAGTCGTTCCAGTCGCCACCACCCCAAAGAACCATATTTCTTGCTCCGCGGTTATCGAGAAGGAAGCGGATACCTCTATACATATGGTCGAAGACGGTTCCTTCCTCATCGCATTCGAAGTAAGGACAAACCTCATCGAGAACGGTTAAATCGCCCGTTTCGTTAATATAGGCGAGAATAGTGGCGGGAATCCAAGCCGCGCCATCATAGTAAGGGGTACGAGCAATCGGGTCGAACGCACGCATAGGGTTACCGTTAGGTCTTTGGTGAGCAAGGCAAAGAATTATCTTTTCTCTTGTCATCTTACCGTCGAACGCGGCAAGACCTGCGGCATCCTGCATAATATCGCGGAAGCCCTTGGAGCAAACTCTACCCCAAGTCTTACCGAGCGAGATTTGGCGTTTAAGCCAAGTGTTGATCATTGTATTGATATATTCATCGGGAGTATTAAGAACGTAAAGGCGGTCCATATCGTCGGCAATACGCTTAACCTCGGCGATGGTAGCTTCGAAAAAGCCCTTTTCGAGATATTTAGCCGAATCCTCGATAGCGTTATCAACGCCGGTAGAGATACCCACAACAACGTAATAGGTCTTTTCCTCACCTGCGGCAAGATTTGCATCGAATTGCATTGCACAGCAATAGGAATCATCAAACGAGGTACCCTTATTGGAAAGCTTTTCGTTTTCCATACCAACGGGGTTAGCGTGGGTATTATAAAATCCGCGGAAGTTAAGGTCGCTAAGGTCGTAGGAAACGGGCAATTCGCTCGCCTTCATATAAATACCGCTATAGTTATGGTCAACCGCGAAAGCATCGTGGTAATAGTACAAGCCGCCCAAGCTCGCTTCGTAATCGGCATGGCCGTAGGCAAGGTGGGTTGTAACGTTAGCCGCGGGGCGACCGTAAGGAACAACGTTTATATTTTTTGCTTCCGAGGAAGTATTCTTAACACGAACACGCCAAAGCTCCGCATGGCCCTCGGTGGGAACGGTGATGGTAAATTCGGTTTCGATACCCTTATATTCGCTAACAATTTGTTGGTAGCCGATACCAACGTGGCATTCGAATTTAGAAAAATCTTTATTTTGGTAGTTGCGGTTTATATCGTAATATTCGCCCGTTGCTTTATCTTTAATATAAACAAGACGGGTTGCATCCCAAGCGGGAAAAAGAACGCGTCTTTCCTCGGGGCTTATACGAAGAAAGCTTTCGCCAAAACCGAAGTTATCGAGGTTAGCCAAAAAAAGCTCGTTCCACAAATAGTTGCTAAGCGGTCTGCGCGGGCGCATATTTGTGATAACGTATTCTTTTTTTGCATCATTAAAATAACCGATATTTGCCATAATATATCTCCTATTTTTTATATAGCCATAAAAACTTACCTATATTATAACTTTTATAAATTTCCTTGTCAATATTTAAAAGACAAAAGCAGTAGCCGAAACTACTGCTTTTTAATTATTTATTATATTTTTCGATAATATAATCGGCAAATTCGCGCACAGCTCCCCTTCCGCCATTGCTCTTACAAACATAATCCGCAACGCGCAAAACCTTTTCGTGTGCATCGGCGGGGCAGGCGGTCAAGCCGCAATATTCCATACATTCCAGATCGTTAACGTCATCGCCTATATAGGCAATCTCGTTAGGAGTTGCTCCGTATTTTTCGGCAATCTCCTTAAGTTTTGGAAGCTTGTTGGAAATACCTTGGTGAACCTCGGTTATCTTAAGCTCGCTTGCGCGGCGTTCAAGAAGTTTAGAAGATTTGCCGGTGATTATAACCGAAACAACGTTATATACGGGAAAAATATGAGCAATAGCATAACCATCGCGCACGTGGAATGCTTTAAACATTTCGCCGCTTTCCCCAAAATATATATGACCGTCGGTAAGCGTACCGTCCACATCCATAACAAAAAGCTTTATGCTCATTGAACGATACCCGCCTTATAGATATCTTGCATTAGCACTGTGCCTACAACAACGCCCTCGGAATTAAGAACAGGCATACCCGTAATACGCATATCTGTCATTTTTTGGAGCGCGTTAACCGCCATTTCGCGTTCATCGATAAATTTGGGCGGTTTTGTCATTACGTTATCGACAGTTTCGTTATAAACGTCGATACCGCGCTCGAGCATTCTTCGAAGGTCGCCGTCGGTAACGATGCCCTTTAATTTATTTTCTGCATCGACAACGCTAACCATACTAAGTCCCTTGGCGCTCATTTCCACAATCGCTTGCTTAAGCGAGCATCCCTCTCGGACGACCGCGTTATCCTT
>JAZRTL010000267.1:0-2003 GCA_045652025.1 Eubacteriales bacterium | reverse complement strand
ACCGAGGGCTTTTCTGCCGCGATTGCCTTTGCAATACATCCGCTTCCGCTGCAAATATCGGCAAACAAGCCGCCTTCCTTTAAAAGACCTATCGCCGCCTTAACGCCGATTTCTGTATCGCTTCGGGGTATAAAAACACCGTCGCCGACCGAAATTTCATAACCGTAAAAATGGCATCTGCCAAGTATATATTGCAAGGGCTTTCCGAGCGAAAGCTCGAACACCGCGCCGCTTATAAAGCTATCGATTGAACGGGGTGTTTCGTCATCGAGATGGGCAAGAAGATGACCCCTTTCAACACCAAGCGCTTCGCAAAGAAGCATATCCGCAATAACGTCGAATTCCTCGGGAGAAACCGAAGAAATCATCTCGCGCAGTTTATTTCTATAATCCTTAAGCTTCAAAATTTTCCTCCTCGGCAGCGGCTTCATCCGCTACACCGCTATTTTCGCTCTTTTCCTCAAGCTCAACTTCGTCTTGGCTTTCCATAGCGGCAAGGCATTCCTCGTAAAAGCCGGGAAAATCGTCGGGAAGCGCGCATTTGAGCGAAGTAATTGCAACCTCGATAATTTCGTCATCCGGCTCGCGAGTTGTGATATTTTGCATCCACAAGCCCGGCTTTGACAAAATGCGAATTAGCTTATTATCGTGTCTGCCCGCATAGCGAATAAATTCATAACCAACGCCAACGGTTAGCGGGAGCAACGCGATTTTTAAAAGCGAACGAAGCCAAACGGTTTCGATTGCCCATAAAAACGCGATACCGATAAAGATAGAAAGAAGAATCATTGCAAACATAAACGAGGTACCGCAACGGGGATGGAAGCGGGATTGCTTTTTAACGTTTTCTACGTTAAGCTCCAAGCCCTTTTCGTAGCAGAAAATGCTTTTATGCTCTGCGCCGTGGTACATATAAACGCGCTTCATATCGGGTATAAAGCCGGTAAGATAAATATAGGCAATAAAGATAATTATCTTAAGCACACCCTCTAAAACAGAGCGCAAAACACCGTCGGAAAAATCGTTGGTATAGTGGCTTCCGAAGAAAAGGTTGCTAATAAAGGTGGGCAACCAAATAAACAATCCGACCGCCAAGAAAATACCGAGCACGGCAGAAACGGCGGAAACGACGGGAATTAGCCATTTACCGCATTTTTCCTCTAACCATTTATCGAATTTGGAAGCGTCCTCCTCGGTCGTATCGATACCGAGCATATCCGTTCCCTCGGTAATTGTAGAGAAGGAAAGCATCATACTCTCTACAAAATTAACCACACCGCGCAGCAGGGGCCACTTTAGAAAGGTATATTTATCGGCAATGGTCTTGTTACCCTTTCGGCTAACCGAAATCTTTTTATTGTCCATTCTGCGAACTGCGATAGCGGTATGATTTTTGCTTTTCATCATAACGCCTTCGATAATTGCCTGTCCGCCAACGCTGCCAAGGTTACAGCTTTGACTTCCTTGTTCGTTATTATTCATATTCTACTCCTTAAAAGTTATTGATTTTATCCTGATTTTGTATTATACTATATTTACGCAAAAAATAAAACCCCCATTTTAAAAATTTTACAACAGTTTTGGATTTTGTCATTATGGAAAACAAGGTTTTTACAAAAAACGACAGCGGATTTATTTGCGGCAACTGCGGAAAAGAGGTTCCGCCCTTGGGATACAGCTCGCGCAATCATTGTCCGTTTTGTCTATATTCGCGCCATTTGGATATTAACCCCGGCGACAGGGCTTCGGATTGCGGAGAGCTTATGCGACCCGTTGCCGTTACGTCCCACGCCAAAAAGGGCTTTGTTATTACCCATAAATGCATTAAATGCGGTGCGGAGCGCAACAATAAAATGCAAGCCGATGACGATACGTCGCTTCTCATAAAGCTCACCAACCCTTATTTTGCGGAGGAATATAAATGACAGAAAAAACAAACACAACCAACCGTAAATCGCCAAAATCGACCTTACGGCTCGTTGCGGTAGTGGCGCTTTCCTTTA
>JAZRTL010000266.1:0-4495 GCA_045652025.1 Eubacteriales bacterium | reverse complement strand
TCAAACTTGAGAAGCGAGGGCTTGTTCATAGCGACGAGAATGTCGGGAGAGGTAACGATAGGCGAACCGATGGGCTCGTCGTCGATATTGACCGAGCAGTTACAGGTACCGCCGCGCATTTCGGGACCGTAAGAGGGAAGCCAGCTAATCTCCTTGCCAATCTTCATACCAGCCAAAACAAGCTGTTTACCCGCAAAAAGAATACCCTGACCGCCAAATCCGGCTAAAAGTATAGCACTCATTTCGCTTCCTCCTCCTTGGTAACATCCTTATAAACGCCGAGCGGATATTGCGCCATCATGTTCTCGCGGAGCCATTCAAGCGACTTCTCGGGCGAAAGACCCCAGTTGGTAGGGCAGGTGGAAAGAACCTCGATAATCGAAAGTCCCTTCTTGTTCTGTTGCATCTCGAAGCCCTTCTTTATTGCCTTCTTAGCGGCAACTACGTTCTTTACACAGTCAACAGACACGCGCTCTGCATAAGCAACGCCGTCTAAAGTAGCGAGCATTTCGCAAACGCGAATGGGGTTACCCTGTAATTCCTTAATTCTTCCGTAGGGAGAGGTTGTGGAAACCTGACCGAGAAGGGTTGTAGGCGCCATCTGACCGCCTGTCATACCGTAAATCGCGTTGTTAACAAAAATTATGGTAAGGTTTTCACCTCTTGTACCAACGTGAACCGTTTCTGCGGTACCGATAGCCGCCAAGTCGCCGTCGCCTTGGTAGGTAAATACCGTAAGGTCGGGGTTGGCTCTCTTAACGCCGGTAGCAACAGCGGGTGCTCTGCCGTGGGGCGCTTCGATCATATCGCAGTTGAAATAGTTATAAGCAAATACCGAGCAACCAACGGGCGCAATACCAACCGTCTTTTCCTCAAGGCCGAGCTCATCAATAACCTCGGCAACAAGGCGGTGCATAATACCGTGGGTACAGCCGGGACAATAGTGGAACGGAGTATCCGTTAAAGCGTGGGGTTTATCGAAAACAACCATTATTTATTACCTCCCACATATTCTTCGATTTTTTGGAGAATTTCTTCGGGAGAGGGGATCATACCGCCGGTTCTGCCGAAGTGATATACCTTCTTTTTGCATTCAATAGCAAGCTTAATATCGTTAACCATCTGGCCCATATTCATTTCTACCGAAAGGAAGCAGCCCGTCTTATCCGCAAGTGCAGCCAACTGCTTTTCGGGGAAGGGGAAGAGGGTGATAGGACGGAACAAGCCCGCTTTAATGCCCTTCTTACGAGCGTTTCTTACAGCGGTTTTAGCAATTCTTGCGGTAATACCGTAAGCAACGAGAATAATGTCTGCATCCTCGGTAAGATATTCCTCGTACTTAACCTCGTTTTCTTTAAGCTTGTTGTATCTTTCAAAGCGTTCTACAACAATTTTTTCGAGCTGGTCGGGCTCGATATAAAGCGAGTTGACGATATTGTGAACGCGCTTGCCACCGTGACCGCAGCAAGCCCAATCCTTTTCGGGAACAACTCGTTCGGTCTTTGCCTCGAAATCTACCGGCTCCATCATCTGACCCAAAGCGCCGTCTGCAAGAATCATACAGGGCATACGGTAAATATCCGCAAGGTCAAATGCCTCGCCAACCAAGGTTGCGATTTCCTGAACCGAAGCGGGAGCCAAAACGATAGCGTGGCCGTCGCCGTGGCCGAGCGCCTTGGTAGCTTGGTTATAATCGCTCTGTGCGGGCTGGATACCGCCAAGACCGGGACCGCCGCGCTGTACGTTAACGATAACGCAGGGAAGGTCAGAGCCGATTATGTAGGAAATACCTTCGCTCTTTAAGCTAATTCCGGGGGAAGAGGAGCTTGTGATAACACGCGCGCCCGTGCTCGCCGCACCAAGAACCATATTAATAGCGGCAACTTCGCTTTCTGCTTGTAAGCTCAAGCCGCCTCTTTTGGGCATCTGCTTTGCCATATATTCGGCAAGCTCGGTTTGGGGGGTGATGGGGTAACCAAAGAATAGCTTACAACCGGAACGGATAGCCGCTTCAGCAATAGCTTCGTTACCCTTCATTAAAAGCTTTTCGCCCATATTATACACCTCTTTCTACTTTAATAACAACGTCGGGGCACATTGTTGCACACATAGCGCAAGCAATGCACTTGTCCATTTCGGTAACTGTTGCAGGGTGGTAACCCTTTGCGTTAAGGATGCTCTTGTCAAGAAAAACGATTTTCTTGGGGCAAGCAGTAACACAAAGACCGCAACCCTTGCAAAGCTCGGTTTTGAAAGTAACTTTGTTCATAACTTTGTCCTCGATCAAAATAGTTTTTTGGTTATATCTTTAATTTTTATCGTGTTGGGAATTTCCAGCCAATCGGGCGAGGTTGTAAAAAGAAGCGGAAGGTTTGCTAATTTTGCAAACTGCTCGGCATGGGGGATGCCGCCAATTACCGTTTCCTCGGTTGTTTCTTCGCCAAGGTTGCTGTTGTTAATAATACCGTGGAAGCTAAGCCCCGATGCACGCTCGATTGCTTTAAGCACCTCAAGCGCCCCCTCGGGCTCGACCGTAACGTAGCGGTAACGGTTATATACAAAATACATTTTATAGCCCGCCTCAACGTAATCGTCGTGAGAGAGCCCAATAACCGCCGCGCCGTCGGCATCGCCGCCAATGTCGGCTATCGATTTACCGTCGCCCGTAAACAAAAGCTGGTAATCGGGCGGGAGCGCGGGAATATCTACGTTGGTGTTTGCGAATTCGGGTATCATAGTGTGAACGCCCAATTCCTTAAGCATTGCGGCGTTATCTGCACTTCTAAAATAGGGGTTAACTATATCAAGGTCGGCAATTCTGCAAACTGCTCCGTTTTTTGCAACGTCCATCGCAAGATTAACGGCAATATTCGTCTTGCCCGAGCCGTAAGGCCCCGATATTATAGTAACCTTTTCGGTCGCTAATTCAAAAAGGGATTTCATCATCTGTTCTGTTAACCTCTAATAATATCGCCCGCGTTTGCGGAATCGATTTCAAGATAAAATTCCATACCCGCGTGGGGAGTGGATTCAATCGGCTTCATTTCGATATCGTACATCTTGCCGATAACAAAATCTCTGCCAAAGCTGCGGGGAGAAAGAATATTGGCACTTTGCCCAACGAGCATCTTGTTGCGCTGGTAGCATTTTGCAAGCCCGCGCTCGCTATCGAATTCGGTAACCGTTGCCAAAAAGGGACGGTCGGCAATATATTCGTTCTCTATAACCACGTTTGCATCGGTTTCGGGCGAGGAATAGAAATATCCCGTGCCGTATTCGCGGTGGGAAACGCTTTCGGTTTCACGCGTGCAGTTGGGGTTATATTCCTTGCCGCTAAAATAATCGTCAATAGCAATGCGGTAGGCGTTTGTTATAGCCGCCGTATAATAGGCGCTCTTCATTCTGCCCTCGATTTTAAAGGAATCTATACCCGCGTCAACAAGGTCGCCTATATGCTCTATCATACGCATATCGCGAGAGGAAAAAACGTAGGTTCCGTTTTCGTCCTGTTCGGCAAAGGCGTTTTCGCCGTGCTTCGCCTCGCGCAGATAATATTTCCATCTGCATGGCTGGGCGCAAGCACCGCCGTTGGCGTTTCTGCCCGTATAGTAGTTGGAAAGCAAGCAACGTCCCGAATAGGAAACGCACATCGCGCCGTGGATAAAGCATTCTATCTCTATCTCGTCGCCAATGGCTTGCTTTATCATTTTTATCTCGTCGAGCGAAAGCTCGCGCGCGAGAACAACCCTTTTAACGCCGTATCTTGCCCAAAACTTAATTGCGGCGGAATTGACCGTGCTCGCTTGGGTGGAAAGATGGAGAGTTGCCTCGGGTATTTCGTTTTTAATAATATCCATAACACCCGGATCGCTAATAATAAATGCATCGGGGGTGATTTCCTTAAGGATTTTTGCATATTCCTTAAGCTCCGAAATCTCGTTATCGCGCGGCATTGTGTTAAGCGTAACGTAAACCTTGGAATTTCTTTTATGAGCGTAATCCAAGCCCTCTAAAAGCTGCTCGGGGGTTAAATTACCCGCGCTCGCGCGCATACCAAAACGGTCGAGCGCACAATAAACAGCATCGGCACCGTAATTTATGGCGTATTTAAGCTTTTCAAGGTTGCCCGCGGGGGATAAAAGCTCGGGCCTTTTGTTAACCGACATAATTACCTGCCTCTATTGCCTCGTTATCTTCCTTGGCTTTCTTTTTGTTGTTTTCGTGTCCGCTCTTTGTTGCGGCGTAATAGGTCTTGCCCGCGTTGTTCGCAACGAAGTAATAAGCTCGAATATCGTCGCCATCCTCGTCCTTCGGTGCTTCGGGGAAGAGAACCGCGCTTAATGCATCAAGACCGGGGTTGCTAATTGCTCCGGGGGGCAAGCCCTCGTAAAGATAGGTGTTATAAGGCGTTTCGTAGGAAACGTCAAGCTGTGTCGAATCGGCAATACGCTCGGGAAGAACGTATTGGATTGTAGCGTCGCTTTCTAAACGGGGG
>JAZRTL010000265.1:0-4697 GCA_045652025.1 Eubacteriales bacterium | reverse complement strand
CCGATAGCGACAGTAACGACAGAAGCTATACCGAGCAACAGTTTAGCGTTTTCAGCGCGCTTCTTGCCGAGCTTGAAAAACGCGGTGTTGACGTTGGAATTAGGCATTGCTGTAACAGCGCGGGCGCGTTGCAATATCCCGAAATGCATTTGGATATGGTGCGCGCGGGGATAATTCTTTACGGTCTTACCCCATCCGAGCATTGCAAAAACGAAAATCTTAAGCTCGCGATGAAGCTTTCGGCGCGTGTTTGCGCGGTGCACGAGCTTAAAAAGGGCGATTTTGCAAGCTACGGTTGCGCCTATAAGGCAGAGCGCGACACTCGCGTTGCGGTTATCTCTATCGGCTATGCCGACGGCTTTTCCCGCGTATATTCGGGCAAGGAATTGATTTTAATCAACGGCAAAAAATACAGCACCGCGGGTAGAATTTGTATGGACCTTTGTATCGTTGACATTGGCGAAAACGATTGTGCCGTCGGCGACGAGGCAATTATCTTCCAAACGAACGCGGACATAGACCGTCTTGCCGAGGTAATGGGCACGATAAATTATGAAATTCTCTGCTCGCTAAAGCACAGAGTTGAGCTTGAATATATTAACTGACACAATAAAAATTGCCACAACAACCCCATAAACAACAAAACTGCACTTCTTTTCGAAGTGCAGTTTTGTTGTTTATGGGGTTCCCGAGAAGCCGTAAGGCATCTTGGGGTGATTTCTATATCCAGTTATCCGACCAACCGGTGATTTCCTCGGGGTCATAGGGAGAGCAAGCATATTCGTAGTTAATATCGTAGGTGCCGAAGTAAGCGCGCTTTACCATAATATAGTTAATCGCACGCAATTCCGCGTTTTCTGCAACACCAACCGCTTCTCTTGCCAACGTACCTATGGTATATGTACCCATATAAGCACGCTTAACCAACAAATAATCGGTAGGGGTTAATTCACCGTCGCCGTCAACGTCGCCCATCACAACGACAGGATAAAAGCGGTTGTTGATTTTTGCGGTAAAGCCGGTGCCGATATTAACCTTTTCGTCGGAAGAAAGAAGCTTACCGTCGCGGTAAAGGTCAACACCCTTGTTCTTAAAAAGGGTGCGGAAGACCGCTTGGTCGGTTTCCAACGAGGTGCCGTAAATCTTACCGCCCGAAACAACGGGCTTAAAGTTAATCTTCGTTCCCGCAGAAGCCGAAACAACACAAACCGAAAGTAAAATAACGAACACAAGAGTTAACGATAAAAGCTTGGTTAATCTCATAATCATACCTCTATCCAAGTGCAAGGATTTTTAATCGCCTTGTTTCCCGCCTCGATAATGCCCATAACGGCAACCGTTTCATCGTGGTTGGCAAAAATTTCGCCCGTTTTAAAGAAATGGCAAAGCGATTTTATAAAGTTGGGGAAAAAGTCGCTCATCGCGGGAACCTTTTTAGTAGTACCGTCGGTATAGTTGACCGTCATTTCAAAATCAACGCCAGTCCAACCGTAATGGCTCATCACCGCGCGTCTTCCGCCCGAAAATTCTATCACCATCGATTCATATTTGCCGCTTCCGACCGACATAATACGTTCTACCTCGCTCCCCATCAAAACAACGATAGGTTCGATTTGGTGGATTGCATAGGTATCGAAATTACCCGGTCCGCGAGAGTTTATAAAGCAAATGCCGTCTTGGCTAATATCCTTTAATTCGGTAGCAAATCTAAGCGCCGAGGTAGAGAAGAAGGGAGTGTTATGACGCTCGCCTATTTCAACCATTTCCTTTGCGATTTCTTTTGTTAGCGCAAAGGTTTTATCGATGTAAACCGGCTTTCCGCTGGCAAGCGGCTCGCGGCAAAGGTCAAGATGACGTTCGGGGTTATCGGGAGAAAGAACGATAATACAATCGCTCTTTTCGACAACCTCGGCGATAGTATTACAGCGCGTAACGCCGTATTTTTCGCACCATTCGTCTGTTGTAAGTCCGTCGGGCTTATCTATTTCGGCATATGCATAGGCAACCTCAAAATCGCCACCGCATTCGTCGGCGATAAATTTGGGATAGTTGTTTGCATGCCATTCATCAAGAAAATAATCAATAAAACCGATTTTAATCATTTTATCACCCAAAAACGTTAAATAAAGATACAACACCGTAAGAGCCGAGCGCCATTATTAATCCGGCGATAATAACGCCGACGATAATGGGGGGCAAGCTCTTTTTTAGATTTAAGCTTAAGGTTATGGCGATTAACGCGCCCGTCCAAGCGCCCGTACCGGGCAAAGGGATGGCAACGAAGGTAAGCAAGCCCCAAAACAAAGTTTTGTTCATCTTACTAACCTTTTTTTCGCCTATTTCCAATATTTTACGGAAGGGCTTACCCAACCTTTTAAATCCCGCAAGCCAGCGCAAAACCTTACCGCCGAACAAAACGAGAAAAGGAACGGGAAGCAAATTTCCAAGCACAGCCGCGACAAAGCAAGGGATAATATCAAGCCCCATCGCCGCACCCATCGGAATTGCACCGCGCAACTCAACAACGGGCACCATGCTTAGAACAAATACGTATAAATAATCCAACATAATTAAGCTATTGTAAACGTGCCGAAATATGCACGCTTAACCAAAACGTAGTCCATAGAATCTATATCGCCGCTCTTGTTAACGTCGCCGCTCTTGAATTGCTTTTCGTTAAAATCAAAGGTTCCGAAATACGCGCGCTTAACCAAAACGTAGTCCATAGAATCGATCTCACCGCTTTCGTTAACGTCGCCAAGCATATAATTGCCAACGTCGCCGCCATCGCCGTCTAAATCGGGGTCGGAGGGAGTAACGGGAAGGTTAGGGTCGTAGCCGCCGATAAAGGGCGGTTCGTCGCTCGGTTCATCAATAACGAACGCCGCGTTGTTAAGGTCAACCACCGTATCGCGATTGCCCGCACCCTCGATATTTACGTTATAAACGGTAACCTGCTTGCCAACCTTAGCCCAAGAAGTGAATTTTTGGAAATCCTCTTTATTTCCCGAGCTAACGCCGATAATGTAAGAGCCCGCGGGGATTGCGGTAAGCGATTTATCTGCTTTATCGCCTGTTTTAAGATTAACGGAGGTGATAATACCTTCGATATTTACGATAGCGATAGCAAAGGTTTTTAGCATATGCTGGTCGTAGCTTGCATCGCAATATTTTCTAACGAAGGAGTTAACGTTGGTAGCCGACTTTGCATAGTAGATAAAGTTATTGGTATTGTGTCTGTATCCTGCAACGTGAATGGGAACATAGCTTGCGGGAAGCTTTGCGTTAACAGCGGGCTGAACCGCATAGGTAATTACAACGTCGGGCACGTCGATTTCGTATTTAACCTTCATATTCTTGTTGTAAACAACGAAATTACGGAAATCGAATACCATATCCGAAACTCTTGCCATTTCGTCGGTTTGGAAGGGGATTTTTATAACGATTTGGTCGTTTTGGTTAATAACTCCCCTGCCCGACATATCGGTAAAGGAAAGAGCGTATCTTCCCTCGTCCTCGTATAGCTTACCAACGCCCTCCCAATTTTTAGGAGAGGAGCTGATTAGCTTTGTAAAGCTACACATATCGCCTTCGCTATCCTCTGCTGCCTTGGTAACGGGGGTAAGGCGATTTTTATCGTAATATAAATCGAAATCAATAGCCGAAACGCCGTCGTTAGCACCGAAATTAATATCGCGAAGCGACAAGGTGATGGTTATACGACGGTCGGGGTTATAGTGTTTGGTGGAATCGCCGGTATAAACCGTGCAAATAGTAGCCGAATCCTCTGCGCTCGAAACAACACAGAAGGGCAAAACCATTATCACAGCCAAAACGATTGCTAACAGTCTTTTCATAAGGGAACCTTTCAAATCAATATTTTGCACTTTGCAATACACTTGCTTTGATTTTAACAAAATAAGCCCTATCCGTCAATAGCAACACAAAAAATTCTCTTATTTTTGTTGATTTTTTAAAATAGTATAGTATAATAATAATGAGTTAATTTAACTAATTAATTTAAAAGGAGCTGTTTGCCCTATGGATTACACCGTTAATATGCAATCCCCGCTTGCGCCCTATTGCTCGATGAGGGTTGGCGGAAGCGCTAAATATTTGGTTTTGCCAAAAACCGAGCAAGAGCTTATTTGCGCTATTCGCGATTACAAGGCGTTAGGCGAAAGAGTTTTGGTTATGGGCAACTGCTCTAACGTTGTTTTTTCTGACGAGGGCTTTGACGGCGCGGTTATTATAACCGTCGGCATTCGCGGAATTAGCTTTGATAGCGGAATTATTAACGTTAATTGCGGCGAGCCGCTTTCGGCTCTTGCGCGTATCGCTTGCGAAAATTCTGTTTCGGGCTTCGAGTTTTGCTACGGCATACCCGGCACGGTTGGCGGCGGCGTTTATATGAACGCGGGCGCATACGGCGGAGAGCTTTCCGACCGTTTTATAGAGGCGCGCTTTCTTAACGAAAATTACGAAATAGTTACCATCCCGCGCGAAGAGATGGGCTTTGGCTACCGAAAAAGCAGGTTGCAAAACGAAAAGCTTATTTTACTTTCGGCAAGCTTTAGCGGTATAGACGGCGACAAGACGGAAATTAAAGCCAAGATGGACGAATTGATGCAGGCGCGCAAATCCAAGCAACCGCTTGAATATCCAAGCTGCGGAAGCAGCTTTAAGCGCCCTAAGGA
>JAZRTL010000264.1:0-10152 GCA_045652025.1 Eubacteriales bacterium | reverse complement strand
CCAGAATTGGTAATGGCGCTTGAGCACGAGCATTACGGTATCGCCCTTCTTTATACCAAGGGATTCGAAATAGTTGGCGGTCTTTGCCGAATATTTCTTCATATCGCTAAAGCTGAACTTACGGTCGGATTTATCGTTACCGACCCACATCATAGCGAGCTTATCGGGGTTCTTTTCGGCGATTGCATCGACACAATCGAACGCGAAGTTGAACTTATCGTCGTTTTTAAAGCTGATGCCGTTGAACACACCGTTTTCATCAAAGGTGCAATCAACGAAATTATCGGCAACGGTAGTTGCTTTTGTTACTTCCTTTTCGGTTACTTTAGCGGCAACGTAAGGAGTTTCGGGATATTCCTCGCTAACGCTACCGTCTTGGGGGTTAAGAACCACCGCGTAGAATTCACATCCGCCCTCGCTTACGGCTATCATACCGTGGGGCTGGGTACTATCGTAGAAAATGGAATCACCCTCGTTAAGCACGTCTATATGGTTACCGATTTGTACCTTTAGGGAGCCCTTTATAATTACGTCAAACTCCTGTCCCTTATGGGAGCTGAGCTTGATAGGAGAATTTTGTTCCTCGGGAAGATAAGGGAACTTAACCCAGAAGGGTTCGGAAAGCTTATCCTTAAACTTAGGCGCAAGGTTATCGTATTCGGCACCGTGCTTCTTAACGATTTTAAGGCCTTCGCCCTTTCTTGTAATAGCGAAGGAGCTTAGGGTTGTACTGGTACCGTCAAGAAGGTCAACAACCTCTACCCCGCACGCTTTGGCGCACTTATAGATAAAGGTAAAGCTAAAATCGGTATTACCCTCTTCGAGCACTTTATAATCCTCGACAGATACGCCCGTGAGCTTTGCAAGCTCTTCTTGGGTATATCCCTTTGCTTCGCGCAGACCTTTTATTCTTCCTGCGACTTCTTTCAAACTGTAATCCATTTTTGCAGTTTCCTTTCGATATGATTACTAATTCGAATAAAACAAAAAACTCGTCCCAAAGAAAACCTTTGAGACGAGTTATAAACCCGCGGTACCACTCAAATTACGGAAAATCCGTCACTTTGCGAGCTCGAACAAGCTCTTTGCTTTAACGCAGCATTACGGAAGGAATCTACTCGCTTTAAGCTTTCGGTCCTCCGACTCAGAAGTGATAAGCCATTGGAAAGATCCGCTATTGTCTTGCACCAACCGACAACTCTCTGGAAGCATCACTAACCGACCGTCTTCATCATAGTCGTTCTTGTGATATTCAAATTTCTGTATTGCATTATACTCGCGTATCGACAAATTGTCAAGACTTTTTTGTATTTTTCTTATTTACCAAGCGTTTTGCCGTTAATGCACACGGGTTAAATCACAGAAAAACACATCGCGACGCGATTATTTTTTTAAGCCAAGCATTTCGATAGATTGATCGCGCATTTTATACTTAAGAATTTTACCTGCCGCGTTCATCGGGAATTCGTTAACGAAAATAAAGTATCTCGGTACCTTATGTCTTGCAATATAAGCGTTGCCGAATTCCTTCATTTCGTTCTCATCGGCGGTTTCGCCCTTTTGAAGAATAACCCAAGCGCAACATTCCTCGCCGTAGCGTTCATCGGGCACGCCGACAACCTGAACGTCGCGCACCTTGGGGTTAGTAAGATAAAATTCCTCTATCTCGCGCGGGTAAAGGTTTTCGCCGCCGCGAATGATCATATCCTTAAGACGACCCGTGATTTTATAATATCCGTCGGTCGTTCTGCAAGCGATATCGCCCGTATGGAGCCAACCCTCTGCATCGATAGCTTGGGCAGTTGCCTCCGGCATCTTATAATAACCCTTCATAATGTTAAAGCCACGCGCTACAAATTCGCCGCTTTCGCCATCGGGCAGTTCTTCGCCTGTTTCGGCATCGATTATCTTACATTCAATACCGGGGAAAGCGCTTCCGACAGTTTCTACGCGGTGGTCGAGATCCTCGTTAACCTCGCCCATTGTACAACCGGGAGATGCCTCGGTTTGACCGTAAACCGAAATAATCTCGCGCATATTCATTTCTTCGGATGCGCGGCGCATTAGGTCGGCAGGGCAGTTCGCGCCCGCCATAATACCTGTTCGCATATACGAAAAATCGGTTTTTGCGAAATCGGGATGCCCGAACATTGCAATAAACATAGTGGGAACGCCGTTAAAGCAGGTAATTCGCTCGTCGTTAACGCAAGCGAGCGAGGATTTGGGCGAAAAGTACGGGATAGGACAGAGCGTACCGCCGTGGGTCATCATCGAGGTCATAGAAAGCACCATACCGAAGCAATGGAACATAGGAACCTGAATCATCATTCTGTCGGCGGTGGAAAGGTCCATTCTATCGCCAATGGTCTTACCGTTATTAACGATATTGCGGTGGGTAAGCATTACACCCTTGGGGAAGCCCGTAGTACCCGACGTATATTGCATATTACAAACGTCATCGGGCTTAACGAGAGAAGCACGTCTTCTAACCTCTTCCCTTGGAACGAGAGAGGAACGGGAAAGCATTTGTTCCCAATTAAGACAGCCGTCCATATCAAATCCAACCGTAACAACGTTACGAAGGAAGGGCAGGTTTTTGGAATACAAGGGCTTGCCCGCCTCGAGCGTTTTAAGCTCGGGGCAAAGCTCCTCGATTATAGTTTTATAGTTGATATCCTTACAATACTCGATCATAACGAGAGTATGGGTATCCGATTGCTTTAACAAATATTCGATTTCGTGGATTTTATATGCGGTATTAACCGTAACCAAAACCGCGCCGATTTTTGTTGTTGCCCAGAAGGTTATAAACCATTGGGGAACGTTAGTTGCCCAAACTGCAACGTGGTCGCGCGCCTTTACACCGAGCGAAATGAGCGCGGCGGCGCATTCATCAACGTCGCGGCGGAATTGCTCGTAGGTTCGGGTATAATCCAAGGTGGGATATTTAAAGGCGTATTGGTCGGGATAGGTTTCCGCCATAGTGTCGAGCACGTCCGAGAAGGTCGCATCGATAACGTCGTACTTCTTCCAAACGAAAGTACCCGTTTTTGCGCGGTTATAGTAAACCTGCTCGAGCGATTGCTTTGCGCGGTTGATAGCCGAAATATAGTTGGTGAAATGGGTTAGAACGATGTCTGCATCGCTGATTTCCTCGTTCCAAGCGGCGCAAATATAGCCCTCGTAGTTAAGCGAGGAAAGCGCGCCAAGCACCTTTTCCACCTCTAAATCGCCCTCGCCGATAAGAACGGTTTTGCCGTCCTTCATATCGCCAAGGCGAACGTATTTTATATATGCGCCAAGGTTTTTTATCGTTGCCTCGGCAGTTTCGCCCGCGGCGAAATAGGTACCTCTTACGTTCCAAGAAGCGCCGATAACCGCAGATGCAAAATGGTTTATAATACCGATAACGCGTTCGGTTTTGGAAAGATAGCCGACCGTTTCGAACAAAATATTAACGTCCGCCGATTCCGCGCGCTTAATTGCGGAAAGAAGCTTGGCATCTAAAATGTCAAAGGGAATTTCCTCTTCTGCGCGAAGGATAATATTTTCTATTCCCGCACTTGCCGCCATATCGACGTATTTTTCGATAATTTCGGCGGTTGCTTGCTCGCTTTCGATAGAGAACGGCATACGAAGCGCAGAAACGGCAAGCCCGCGGTTTACGAGCTTTCTTTTTGAATCGGCAATGCGATCACGTCTTAAAATACTATCGTGATGCTGGCTACGCTCCTTGATTGCATCGTAAATTTCGAAGCCCTCAAAACCGTAGGAGTAGGCATAACGACAGGTATCGAGAAAGGATGCCCTACTTACGTTTTTGGTTGAAAATACGATTTTCATCTTATACCTCCTCGAATACGATCTTGTTCAAAGCATTGATATATGCTCTAATGCTTGCCGCAACGATATCGGTCGAGGTGCCGTTGCCCGAATAGAGCTTACCGTTGTTGCGAAGTCTAACAAGCGCGCTACCCAAAGCTTCCTTTCCTTCGGTTACTGATTGAACCTGAAAATCATCGAGCTCGTAATGGTGGCCGATACATTGCTCGATAGCACGGAAAGCCGAATCTATCGGGCCGTCGCCATCGCTAACACCGCAAATAAGCTCGTCGTTACGCTTAAGCGTTACCTGCGACATAGCGCTGGAAACGTTGCTGCTTGTTGTAGTATAGCTTTCGAAATGGTAGGTAGAGGGTGCTTGCATAGCCGAGCTTGCGATAACCGCCTCGAACTCCTTCGCACCTACCGCACCCTTCTTTTCGCAAATTTGCTTTATAACCTTATAAACGTTGCCGATATCGCTATCCGAAAGCTCATAGCCCAAAACCGAAGCGGCAGAGGCAACCTGAGCCATAGTGGAATCCGAATCGAGCAAAATCTTTTTCTTTTCGCTAACTTCCTTTTCGGAGGAATAGCCGTTTTGACCGATGCTTGCGGTCATTTCGTCGATACTCTTATGGATTTTGGTGTTGTTAAGCTTAATTTCGCTATTAATTTGCTTACCGCAAGCGTTCATCGCGTCCGAAATTTCGCCCGTTTGGAGAGTATTTTCGCCAACCATAGCGCATTTTAAGCCGTCCGCGCCGCATTTAACCGCCGCGAAGGCAGATGCAACCGCCATATTAACGCGGTCGGAAACCTGAACGTAAACGGGAACGCTAACTGCACCCTTAACCTTTTCTACCAACGCCGCGATATCATCGGGGGTGGAAATGCCCGCATCGTCCGAAACGGTAACCATACACGCGCCGTTTGCTTCCGCCTCTTTAACTGCGGCAACAAGAAAATCGTCGTCTGCTCTCGTTGCATCAAGCGCAGAAAATTCCACGTCGGCGCAAAGCTCCTTTGCCGCCTTAACGAGCTCGGCAATCTTTTCGAGCATCTTTGCTTGCTTTACGTGGTAGGTATATTCCATTTGGATTGTGGAAACGGGTAGCTCTACTTGAAGACGCGGGCTCTTTGCGCCCTTAACACATTCCCAAGCGGTAGCAATCTCTTCCATAGTAAATCCAACGGGGATTGCAAGAACGGCGTTTTGGACGTTCTGTGCAATAGTTTTATAAATAATAGTGTCCTCACGAACGGATTTTACGGCGGGGAGCTCAATCGCATCGACACCTATTAGATCGGCACAGTTTGCTATAGCCGATTTCTCGCGGAATAGCAAGGAAACCGCTCTATCCTCCGAAAGCTTTTTAAGCGTGATGTCAGTAACGTTGATTTTTTTCATTTCAAAAACTCCTTAAATTAAATGCTAAGATTGGTTTTGCCAACAAAAAAACGCCTTCATCTCTTTGTTGGTTCAAAGAGACGAAAACGTAAAAACCATTTCCGCGGTACCACTCTTTTTCATCCGTTCGGATGCACTTTAGATGCTAATACACCTTAACTCTGTAACGGGAGTTCCCGTCTGCCGCTAATGTAATTTCACGGCAGCCGCTCCGCGGTGAGTTCAACAAAACGCCTTCAATGTCTTGCACCAACCGACATCTCTCTTAAAGAAAGGATTTTTGCTTACTATTCCGCTTCACAGCGTTTTAACATAGCGAGTATAGCACTTTACATCGCCAAAGTCAAGTGTTTTTTTGGATTTTTTACATCCTCCGCCCGTTTTTAATACAGATAAAAATATAAATTGCGTTTTTGGGTTTTTTATGGTATAATAGCGGAAAGAAAAGAAATTATAAATCTATACTAAAATGGAGATTTATTATGTTAAAGAAATTAAACGCGATGAACTTTAAATCCGAGATTGCAAGCGGAGTTGCGCTTGTTGATTTTTATGCCGATTGGTGCGGTCCCTGCAAGATGCTTGCGCCGATTATAGAGCAGGTTGCAAACGAAGTTAGCGATATTACAGTTGGCAAGGTTAACGTTGACGAAAGCGGCGAGCTTGCGGCGGAATTTGGTATTTCAAGCATACCCACGATGATTATTTTTAAGGACGGCGTTGAGGTTAAGCGCCTTGTTGGCTTTAAGCCGAAGGATGCGCTTATTGCAGAGCTTTCCAAATAAGCAAAAAAGCGGAGATTTATTTTGAGCTACAAGAGGATAGATTTATCTAATTGGAAAAGAGCCGAGATTTTTAACTTTTTTATTAACCAAAGGCGAATTGTGATGAGCTTGACGGTTGATATTGACGTTACGGCTTTGGTGGACCTTGGAAAGCGCAAGGGGCTTAAGTTTTACCCTATGATGATTTGGGTTGTTTCGAAGATTGTTAACAGCCACGACGAATTTAAATATTCGTTTAACGAAAACGACGAGCTTATTTTATGGGACTACGTTTCGCCCTATTACGCCGATTTCCACAAGGAAGACGAAATGTTTTCGAAGCGGTTAACCGAATATTCACCCGATGTGGACGAATTTTGCGCCAACTTTGAGCGCGACCGCGAAAAAGGCAAGAACAAGCGCGGGTTTGACGAGAGCGTACCCAAAAACTTTTTTGATATTTCCTGCTTACCTTGGGTTAAATACAGCCACGTTGACACCCACGTTTTCGACGAGGGCAAATTTTTAGCCCCCGTTATCGTTTGGGGCAAGTACGAGGAAATTAACGGCAGAAAGGTTTTGCCGTTGACGATGAATATTCACCACGCGGTTGCCGACGGGTTTCACGTTTCGCGCTTTTTTAACGAGGTTCAGGAGCTTATCAACAGCTTTAATTAACGAATTTATTGAAGGGTGAACGCTTTATGGAAAGAATTCACGACGTTATAATTATTGGCGGCGGGCCCGCGGGATATACCGCCGCGCTTTATGCCGCGCGCGCCGGTCTGAACACTGTTGTTATTGAAAAAATGGGCGCAGGCGGTCAGATGGCGTTGACCGATGTTATAGACAACTACCCCGGATTTAAAGACGGCATTGACGGCTTTACGCTTGGGATGAATATGCAACAGGGCGCAGAGAAATTCGGCTCAAAAACCGAATATACCGAGGTTAGCTCGGTTGATTTTTCGGACAAAATAAAAAAGGTTGTTACAACAAGCGGAGATTTTTTTGCAAAGACCGTAATTATTGCAACCGGTGCAAGCCCGAAGCAGCTTGGCATTGAAGGCGAGCGGGATTTGGTTGGCAGAGGCATTCATTATTGCGCCCATTGCGACGGTATGTTTTACAAGGGCAAGACCGTTTTTGTTGTCGGGGGCGGTAATTCCGCGGTTTCGGACGCGCTTTATCTTTCCAACATTGCGAAAAAGGTTTATATTATCCACCGCCGCGATAAACTACGCGCAACGAAGATATATTACAACCCCTTGCAACGAGCAGAAAACGTTAGCTTTGTTTGGAACAGCGTTATTGAAAGCTTTATTACGGGCGAGCGCGTTACGGGCGCGGTTATTAAGAACCTTACAGACGGAAAAACGAGCCAACTTGATTGCGACGGGATTTTCGTTAGCATTGGGCGCGTTCCCGCCACCGATTTTTTGGGGAACGCCGTTGCGCTTGACGAAAACGGTTATATAGTTGCCGACGAAACGGCAAGAACCAATATCGAAGGCGTTTTTGCGGTGGGCGACGTTAGAACCAAGGCGTTGCGTCAGGTTGTTACCGCGGTTGGCGACGGAGCTACGGCGGTGCATTTTGCCGAAGAATATATCGCAAGGAGCTTTGAGGAATGAAAAGAATTTTTATTTTAATATTCACGTTGCTTTTTGCTTTTAGCGCTTTTTCGGCTTGCGAAAGCGCAAACGAGACAGGCGGCGTTGTCAGCGAGCCCTCTTACGCGCAAGAAAGCTCGCAGATAAGCGAGATAGAAAGCTCGGTTGCAGAGGAAAGCGAGGAAGAGAGCGAGGCAGAGGAAATTGTTATCCCCGAGGACACGGTTATTAACTTCCTTGCCTGCCCCGATAATTTAGTTCACCATTCGATGTATTACGATGCGATTGAGCGCGCGGCGGAAAAGAACGGGGTTAAAGCCGATTATTCCGACCTACACAACGCGACCTACGATTTTTCGCAGATCTATACATACATAAAGCCGCTTATCGACAAGGCGGATATTTCTTACATTAACCAAGAATCGCTCACGGGTGGCGACAGCAAGGATATTAGCGCATACCCCCGCTTTAACACCCCCGTCGCAATGGGCGAAACGGTTGCCGACCTTGGCTTTGACATTGTTAACGTTGCCCACAACCATATGCTCGATTCAGGCAACACCGATTTTTTGGAATATTGCTCTAATTTATTTATCTCCCGCGGGGTTCACGCTTTGGGTTATTACCCCACCGAAGAATCGGCAGAGGATATTTTAATTATCGACGAGCAAGGGGTTAAAATCGCGTTCCTTACCTATACCTACAGCACGAACGGTATTAAGAACAAGGACGAAAGCTTTGTTATCCCTTATTTTGAGGAAGAGCTTATTAGAAAGCAGATGGCTATTGCAAACGAAAAAGCCGACGTTATAATTGTTTCTTGCCATTGGGGCAACGAATATAGCTATAAGCCCAATAGTATGCAACGCGAAAACGCGCTTCTTTTATGCGAGCTTGGTGCAGACGTTATTGTTGGTATGCACCCGCATTGCATTCAACCGATGGAATGGTTAACGGCAGAAAACGGCAACGAAACGTTGGTTACCTATTCGCTCGGAACGATGGTTTCGGGTATTAGAAAGGGTATGAGCACGCTTGCGGGATTGTTATCGCTTGATATTGTAAAGGACGGCGAAACGGGGGATATTTCCTTTGAAAACGTTCTTTTTATCCCTACCGTTGCCCATTACGAGCGAGGTCGCTCGGTTGCGGATAACGACAGCGGCTCGCGCGGGTTTACTATCTATCCCCTTGCCGATTACACAGAGGAAATGGCGAGCAAGCATTCGCTTGTACGCGCGGAAAGGTTAGAAGGAAAAACAACGCTTATCGGCGGAGGATTTTCGAGAGAAACGCTTATTAAGACGGTTACGGAATATATCCCCGAAGAATTTTTACCCGATTTAAATAAAGGAGAAGAATGATGAGATACAACGATTTTAAAGGACTTAAATTATCTGCGCTCGGTATGGGCTGTATGAGATTGCCTACCAAGGAAAATTTTGAGAACATTGATATTGAAGAAACTCGCAAAATGGTTGATTACGCTATGAAAAACGGCGTTAATTACTACGACACGGCTTGGGGCTACCACAACGGAAAATCCGAGCTCGCTATGGGCGAAATACTTAAGGACTACCCGAGAGAAAGCTTTTATCTTGCCGACAAATTCCCCGGCTACGACCTTAACAACATCGACAAGGTAGAAGAAATTTTCGAAAAGCAATTAGAAAAATGCCAAACCGAATATTTCGATTTTTATATGTTCCACAATCTCTGCGAGCTTAACGTAGAGCAATATCTTGACCCGAAATACCGCATTTTTGAATATCTTATTGCCCAAAAGAAGAACGGAAGAATTCGCCACCTTGGCGTTTCTGCCCACGGCAATCTCGACACGATGAAGAAATTCCTTGAAAAATACGGCGAATATATGGAATTTTGCCAATTACAGATAAACTGGCTCGATTGGGAATTCCAAAGCGCAAAGGAAAAGGTTGAATTGCTTAACGGCTATAACATTCCCGTTTGGGTTATGGAGCCGCTTCGCGGGGGCGGGATTATTAACCTTAACGATTATCAGCAAAAGCTTATTAGCGAAGCGTTCCCCGAAAAGAGCAATCTTGAATTGGCGTTTGGGTTTACACAAAGCATTCCCGAGGTTAAGGTTACGCTTTCGGGTATGTCTAACTTCGACCAGCTTAAGCAAAACGTGGATTTATTTAACGAAGGCGTTGGCTTAACCGAAGGCGAGATGGAAAAAATTATTTCGGTTGCGCGCAAGATGACGAGCGAGAACACTCTCCCCTGCACCGCTTGCAAATATTGCATTAGCCATTGCCCGTTGGAGCTTGATATTCCTTGGTTTATAGAGCTATTTAACGAGCACACCTATTCCGGAGGCGGATTTATTGCTCCGATGGCGCTCGATGCCGTTGCGGAAGGAAAACGCCCGAGCGATTGCTTAGGTTGCGGCGCTTGCGAGGCAGTTTGTCCCCAAAATATTAAGATAAGCCAAATGATGAAGGATTTCACCGAAAAGGTAAAATATTGATACCCCATAATACCCCCAAAAAATTCGTCCCTCATTTTCGGGGACCCC
>JAZRTL010000263.1:0-2605 GCA_045652025.1 Eubacteriales bacterium | reverse complement strand
GCTTTTAGCTTTGAATAATTAAACACAAAAAGCCGAGGAGAAATCCTCGGCTTTGTTTTGTAAATGACAGACATATAATAAATATACCTAACGCATTTGCGAATGTGTAGATTTTGTGCAACTCTATTGACACTACAGACGAAAAAGTGTATATTTTATATATAACGGAGGAATGAATATGAATATTAAAAGCTGTTTTTTAATAACCGTTGCAATAATAATGGTTTTCGTCGCGTGTGCGGGTGCATTAACGCCTATGAATTCTGTTGTATTGGCAGATTCTGCAGTTCTGATTTCCCAAAGCACCGCTTGGAAATATCTTGACGATGGCTCCGACCCGGGCACAACAAGCGATAGATACGCTTGGACAAAATCGTCCTTTAACGATTCCGCTTGGAAGACTAACGGTACTACCGCCGCTAAATTCGGCGCCGTTTCGGGTAAGCTCGCTTATTATAGCGATAACGAAACAATAGCCACCGTTCTTCTAAACCAATATCTGTCAACAGGTAAGAACGTTCCTACCTACTTTTTCCGCGCAACCTTTAATCTAAGCGCGCTTCCTGCCGCCGACGTTTCCGTCGTTGGTAAAATAAAGTTCGACGACGCCGCTATCATCTACGTTAACGGCACTCGCGTTGCCGCGTTCGAGGAACCCTCCTCAGGATATTCCTCTAACACCTCCTACGGTGCGGCTAACGGCTTGGGCGCGCCCGAATATAGAGAATTCACCGTCGCTCGTTCTGCTCTAAAAACGGGTAGTAACGTTATCGCGGTAGAGGTTCACCAAGCAAATGCCACAAGCTCGGACGTTTATTTCGAAATGCCGTATCTAACAATCGGCAACCTTTCCCAAAGCTATCTATCTATGGGCGTTGGTGCAACCGAAGCCGAGCGTAACTTTATCTGGCATTGCAACGTTGCCTCGGGTAGCGTTGAATTTGCCGAAAAGGGAAGTAGTACCTTTAAATCCGTAAAGGCAACCTCTACCTCCTTTAACGATACCTACGTTCATACCGCAACGATAAACGGCTTAAAGCCCAATACCGAATATATTTACAGAATTAAAAACGAAAACGCCGTTTCTGAAGATTATTCCTTTAAAACCGATAAAGCCGATTCCTTTAACTTTATCTATCTTGCCGACCCACAAATCGGCGCATCGGGCGATGCTTCGTTAGATGCTAAAAACTGGAACACCGCGGTCGATACCGCAACCACAATGTTCCCGAACGCAAATATGCTTCTTTCCGCGGGCGACCAGGTCGATTGGCCCGATAGCACCGCCGATCAATTCGGTAAATTCTTTGCACCCCAACAGCTAAAGGGTATGGCTCTTGCCGCTGTTGTAGGTAACCACGAAACCTATGGCGAAAAGAACTATTTCCATTATAACTACCCCAACGATGCTATTAACGGCGTTCAATACGGTAAAACAAGGGGCGGTAGCGACTATTGGTACACCTATAATAACGTTCTTTTCATCCATATAAACGGTAATAATACAAGTGCCGCAGAACATAAATACGTTATTAAAACCGCGGTCGAGCAAAACCCCAACACCACTTGGCGTGTTGTTGTTACCCACCAATCCATCTTTAGCGGTACCGCTACCTATTTAAAAAATGATGTTGTCGGCTTGCGTGAATCCATGGCACCCGTCTATACGGAGTTTAATATCGATGCCGTTCTTTCGGGCCACGACCACGTTTATGCCCGTACTTATATGATGGAGGATGGATTCACCCCAAATAAGTCTAACGGCGTACAAAATAAGGTTACCGATCCCAAGGGCATCCTTTATATCACAAACAGTAGCTCCACCGGCTCTAAATATTATAGTCTAACCGACCTTTCTACAACCCCTCACGTTGCTGTAAGAAACCAAAATAAAGCAACCTTCTCTAACGTAGAGGTTACCGAAAATTCCTTTAAGATAACTACCTATCTTATCGAGGATAAGAGCGTTTTGGATACTATCGAGCTCGTAAAGGATAAGGAACTCCAAAATCCCAATCCCAATCCCGATACGGAGCAAAAGCCGGATTCCGAGCTTACTAACAATAACGTAGCGCTTAATAAAACCTATACAAAGTCCGAGCTTTACGGCGGCGATAATCCTTCCTATCCCGACGAAAATAATAAGTCGATGACCGATGGCAAATTGCCCTCTGTGGGAACCGATTATAGCGATATTGCCTATATGGGCTTTAATGCACAAAGCGCGGATTATACCGAAAACGGCTATGCTTGGATAACCGTTGACCTCCAAAATACCTATAACCTCGGTAAATTCGTTGCCCATGTTGCATCCGAGGCGAACGGCTCGGGCGTTCTAGCTCCTTCTACCTTGTTTGTATATTCCTCTCTCGATGGGAGCTCTTGGGAGCTTGCGGGCGCAACCGCCGTTACCGATTCTACAACAACTAACTACGTTAGCCCCGCAATAACGCTCGAAAGCTACGTTAAGGCGCGCTACGTTCAATATCGCTTCGTTGCTACTAAAAATTGGATAATGGTTGCCGAGGTCGAGGCATACGAGGCGAATGTTACCGAGCTTCCTACCCCCGATCCCACACCGGACCCCGATCCCACACCGGACCCC
>JAZRTL010000262.1:0-5543 GCA_045652025.1 Eubacteriales bacterium | reverse complement strand
CCTTTATCGCAATGCTTTGCTTTAGGCGCTCTGCGGGCGTTTTGGCTATGCTTCCGATTTCGTTTTTATGCTGTGCGGCGGCGGCTTTTATTACAATCGATTTTAGAATTAAGCTTTTGGTGTTCGGTGTTTCGGTCTTTTGGATAAACACCGTCGAGCAAAGCGATATTAAAATAACCTTAACCTATACTCTTATTTGTATTATAGCTTGTTGTCTGTTCGAGCTTTGCGCAAAGCTTTTCAGAAAAAAGAGCAAGGCGTTTACCATCACCTCGGCTTTAAGCTGTGGGCTATGCATAGCTCTTGGCATTGGCTTTATTGGGAACCCGATTACCGCAATATCCGCAGGCAATAAAATTAGCGATTACACCGAGAGCAAATACCCAAAAAGCACCGAAAACGGCGAAAGCATTAGCTTTACGAAAATCTATTACAACAGCGCAAGCGGTAATTACGAAATAGAGGCGACAAGCGCCGACTTCCCCACCGAAAGCGCAATTATTTCGCTCGACGGAGAGCGTATTAACGATGGATTTGATGCGCTTTTAAAGCAAAAGCTTGCCGAGCCGTACGTGCTCGAAATAACCTCTGTTTTAAGAAAATATTTCCCCGACGACAGCTTTAGCGTTAACCTTAATTCGCTTCGTATCCCGCCCGAAAAATCCTTGGTTACGATGTCCGAAAACGAGCTTAAAAGCTGTATTTCCTATGATATAAGCTTAGGCGGTGTACAAACCGCAAACGCGATGTACGAAAAGGTTGAGCGCTATATTTCCGAAATCGAATTTGCACAAATTTCCTATTCCCAAATCACCTTTAAAAGCGGCATTAACCCTTGGGTCAGAAGGTGTGTTACGATAGATTCTGCCCGCGCTATCGGGCCAAGCAAATATCCGATAACCCACGTTCCCGCCAACGCGTCCGATTTATTTAACGAATATATGGAGCAGCTTTTTAAGATAAAAAAGTAAATATATAACGGCAAAAAAGGCGCAACGCGTCTTTTTTGTTTTGGCTTGAATAAACGCAGTCCTCTTGGAAAAAATAACATTGTAGCCGAAAAAAACATAGAATGGAAATAAAGAGGAGTGTAAACGGATGAAATCACAAAACGGCGAGGAATACGTACGCCGAGGGGACATATATTACGCCGATTTAAGCCCCGTTGTTGGCTCGGAGCAGGGCGGGATAAGACCGGTTTTGATTGTTCAAAACGATATGGGAAACCGTTACAGCCCAACGGTTATCGCCGCCGCAATAACAAGCCGAACGGGCAAAACCAAGCTACCTACTCATATCGAGGTAACTGCGGGCGAGGGTATTTTGGGAGAAGGCGGATGCGGATTGGCAAAAAATTCTATAATTTTGTTAGAGCAAATCCGTACCATCGATAAAAAACGGCTTAAGGAGCGGATGGGGAAGCTCGATGACCGAACGATGCAGCAGGTTGACAGCGCGATCGGGATTAGCTTTGGCATTTCGCCGAGATTTGAATAGCCCCTTGGCGTTTTAACAATAAAACAGGACAGAGAAAAAGCTCTCTGTCCTTTTTGATTTATTTATTCCGCTTCCTTGCGCGAGGGTCTTACAACCGTTACGATAGCAACCATAACCATAACGAACGCGAGCAAGCCGAGCATTATAATTACCCAAAGCGGAGTTGTTGTTTGCTCCTCTAACGGCTTTGGTATATTAACAACGCCGTTTCCGTTATCCTTGTTTGGATTTTCGGGCTTTGCAACGACAATATTAACGGTTATATTCTCGGATACGTTAAAGCCGTCGGTAACACAAACCACAAAGCTATCCGTACCGATAAAATCGGGGTCAACGTTATAGATAAGCGTTTTTTGGTTAGAGGATGCGGTAACCTTACCGTGCGAGGGAGCAACGGGAAATTCTACGAAAAGATTGTTACGGTGGGAATCCACGTCCTCGATAGCCAAATCAAGCATAATTTGGGTATCGCCAAAAACCATTTCCGCCTCACTCGCAACCGTAATAACGGGCGGAATGTTATTATAATTACCGTTTATATACCTAAAAACAAGGTCGTAAAGACGGCGAAGATAAACGCCCTTCGGTGTGCTTGAATCGGCATAGCAAAGCTCGTAAAAGATACCGGGACCAACGCCCTGCTCATAGAGATTGAGCGCATTGATATATGCGGTAGAGCTGCCGTAATAAAGCTGGCTTTCGAACCTGTAACCAAGCTCGAGATATTTATCGTCCTCGCTTAAAAAACCGCTGTAATCGCCGATTTGAAGCTCTACACCCAAGCGGTTATTATAAACCGTGCTTGCAAATTCCGAAAGCATTTCGGGGGTATAATCCTTATCGAAAAGCTCGGTTTGCATAACCGCGGAATCGAACCCAAGCTCAACATATTCGCCAAAGCCGGAGCCAAGGTAGGCGGAAGAAAGTATAGATTCCAACTGCAATTTATGGACGTAAGAATTTACTTCTTTTATAAGTAAATCATCCGAAATTTGATAATTTACGCTGTTATTATTCCAACAAAAGCCCGCAAGCGTTAGGTTAGTATAATTATTTTCCTCGAACCTTGCAACACATTTATCGATATACCATTTTGCAACAACTGCGCGTTCCTCGGAGGTACGGCAATATTCCTCTGTTCCGTCGCCATCGATATCGCCAAACGGGCGGTTTAGCACAGAGGGATAAGGGATAGCCAAAAATACGGGATAGCTTTCTTCCTCGCCAAGCGCTTTATTAACCTTGCCCGCCGCCTTGTTAACGGCATCGAGATTTTGACCGAGCGCAAAGGTGTTTTCGAAGTAATGCTCGAAATCCGATTTAACCGCGCCGCCGCCACCGTTTAAACGCCCGCCGGACGGATAAACGCTATCGCAAGGGGCAAGTATAACCGCGCCGAACATTCTGCCCGCTATCTCGCCATAGGCGTTAATATAGGCAACGTAGGGCAAAACCTCGGCTTCGGTAAGAACGCCGACAGAGGAATCCTCGGGGTAATAGCCGTTATAAAGCTTAACGATATGGCTCTCGCCAAAAGCAGAGCCGATATAACCGCCCTCGGTTTTAATTTCATCCGGCTTAACCCTTTGCTCCTCGCCCGAAAGCGCCTTCATTCCGATAACCTCAATTTCATCGAAATAGGAGCATTCGTCAACGCAAAGCTCTAATTTTACATATTGTGCAACGTAAGATTTTTTAAAGCTAATTTCGGCATCGTAGCGGAACGAGGGCATATTACCCGTTAAAAGCTCGCTACCGTCATATTCCGAAACAAGCTGAAAATCGCTACCGTTTTCGGAAAGCGAAACCTTTATATAACGCGGCGCGTAGATGGATTTGGAGTTGATTTGCAAAAAGCCGACCTTAACGCCCGAAACCGAACAATCGCTGCCGAGGTCGATAGTAACTATTCTCGATTTACCGCTATATGCGCGGTACCAATCGTCCGATTCCTCTTGAGGCGCTTTTTTGCCGTCGGTAAGCTGATTATTATCGACGTTGTAGTTAATACCGTCGGAGGTATGGTAAAGATAGGAATTTGTTATCGGCTCGCCCATTTGGACAGTATATTTCATCGAAAGCGCAAGGTTTATCGGCGTTATATCCTTTGCAAGTGCCGAAAGCGGAAGAACGGCAACAAAAAGCAACGCACAAGCAAGCAAGGCGACAATTCTCTTACACATATTCTTCCTCCTTATAAAAATCGACTATATTTTATTATATTTTATACTTCGCCAAAAATCAAGTGTTCCTTTATCAAAATTCGCCCAAAAGCAATATAATTATATGGGAGTGATTTTTATGACGGACAACGTAATGCGCTATTTCACGCTTGAAAGCTCGCTTGCCGCGGTTTCGGCGGTTATGCTTGGCGGTTCAACGCTTGCTACCGACGGCGTTAACCCCTTTATTTTCGAATTTGACCTAAACGGCAACCAAACCGCTTGCCATAAAACCGAACGACCTTATATTCGTCTTAGAGCGGTAGAGGACGGGTTTACCGCAACGGGCGGCTGTGGCGGGCAACGGGTTTATTTTTTAAACAGCCAATTCAACGAGCTCGATTCGGTTTTACTTGGCGAATCCTGCCTTCGACAAGCTTATAACAACCACACGGGCTGTTTAACCGATGCAACGCTAACACGTCTTGGGAGCGAAAGCTTTATAGTCGGCTCGTTCGAGAAAAGCGCTTATCTTTTCGATACCTGCGGTTGCCGTCTTACAAAGCTTTGCACCGCCGATACGGGCGAGCTTTTAACCGATTTTGTTCCGCTTGGCGACGGGACCTACGCGATGGCAACAAAAAACAGTTGCGGACAATCGGTAACCGTTTCGGACGGAAAATCTACCCAAACAGCTTCGATTTTAAACGGATATACCCTAAGGATGCTTATCCCCTCGGGCAACGAGCTTTTCGGGTTGTTCGGCAAGAGTTATATTTACAACCGCATAATTAAAATTTATTCTTGTAATACGCTTTTATTACCAAACGGTTGCGGTGCGTTTTTCGGATAAGCCAAGCCAAAAAGCTTTTTGTAATAATCGGCTTGCTTTTGAATATAATTTCCTAAGAAAACTTTTTTGGTTTTTTAGGGAGGACGAAAGCAAATGAAAAAAATTTTTGTTTTTATAACGGCTTTTATTTTGGCTTTGACCGCCTGCGGAGAGAACTACGGAACGGAAAATTACGAGCTTCCGATTTTTACCCGCGCGAAATTAAAGGGCTCGGATTTTGCCTTTAACGCCAAAATAAGCGAAGGCGATTTTCTTATCTCGTTTGATGAAGGGCACGCGCTTTACGGCACCGAGCTTTATTTTTCGGAAAAAGGCGGGGTTGCAAAAATCGGTGAATACACGCGTGATGTGAGGATTGACGCTTTCCCCGCCCAAAAAGCGTTTGTTAAGGCGGTCAGAGCGGTTTGTAACCAAGCTACAAGCTATTTAAAAACCGAATACGGTCGCAAGTACACTATTGACGAAACCGTAATAATGGTGTATTATGGAACGGATAAGAAAACTATTACCGACATAGAAACGGAGGAGCACGGACGGCGGTTTTATTTTGCCGTCGAGGTGATTGAACCTTATGAAGTACAGAGCGGTAGCGCAGGTTGACCTTAACAAGATAAGGCAAAATTACAATTACATAAAATCGCTCACCGATGCAAAGATTATGGCGGTTATTAAGGCGGATGCATACGGCCACGGTGCCGACCGTATCGGTAAGGAGCTCGAGCTGCTCGGTTGCGAAAACTTTGCGGTTGCTTGTCTTAGCGAGGCGGATTGTTTAAGAAAAAGCGGGATTAAGAGCAATATTCTTATCCTTGCGCCTACCGATGCCTCCCGCAGAGAAGATATTATAAGCGGCAATTTTATTCAAGCAACAGACAGCTTGGAATATACAAAGCAATTAGCGGGCAACGGCAATATTAGGGTACATATTAAGGTCGATACGGGTATGTCGCGTATCGGTATTTATTGCCATTCGGCTTCCGACGTTTTAAAGGCGGGGGACGAGATAGGGGCGATAACCAAAATCGTCGGCG
>JAZRTL010000261.1:0-5527 GCA_045652025.1 Eubacteriales bacterium | reverse complement strand
TTATATATCTAAAGGTTTGGGGCTTGCCGCTAACCATAGCGTCGAATAGCGCAACCGCCGCCTCAACGCCGACAATTAAAACGCCCTTTTCGGTAGGAAGCTCGCCCTCCTTTAGCGTTTTAACGTAAATGCCGTCGAGCAGAGCACGGTCGCCATAGGGATATTTTTCCGCCATGGTTGCAATGGCAAAAAGCTGTTCGTCGGTAGCATAAGCCGAAAGAGCTTCGGCAACCGCCTTTTTGGAATGCTCAAACGCAAAAACGCATTTAAGCGCGCCGATAGCGTGTAAAATAACCTTTGCACCGCCTACTGCGGCTTTTGCCTTTTCAATGCAAATGCGGTGGTTAATCGCGCTGTGGGCAAACGGCTCGGTGCAATCGATAATAACACGCTTGCAATTCTCTGCCTCGGTAATAAGCTGCCAAAGCGGTCTGCCCGTGCGGGAATCTATTATCGCGAACTGCCTTGCCGCAAGAATTATATCCTCTCTCGTTAGCGAGGTAAGCGGACGGTTCTCGGGCTCGAAGATAGTTTCCTCGCCCGTTTCGCCCTCGTTAATAACCGTAAAGTAATTTTCGCCCTCGACCTCAATAATCCCGTTAAAGATGCCCGCGATAGAGGAATAGACGGGAGTACCGCCCGAAAAGCCCAAAAGCGTTCCGCGCTTAACGGTATCTCCAATCTCTATATCAAAAACGGCATCCGGCTCTGCCTTTATACAAATTGCAGAGCAGCTGTCGACGGTTTTTATAGGCGAGGAAAGGAACAAACGCTTTGCGTCGATCTTAACACCGCCCTGAAAATTTAAAATCATTATAAATCGCCCCAAATATAATTATACATAATAAGTATATCATATTAAGGTAAATTTTCAAGTGTTTATGCAATAAGTTTTGTAACAAAATCTTGAAAAATTCGTCGCAATGTTGTATAATGTACGTCCAAATAAAAGAAATTATCGAAAATGGTGATATTTTGAAGCTTGAAAATACGATAGACGTTAAAATTTTCATATTGTTTTTGCTTAATAACGTTGGCGAACCGCTTAATTACGATACTCTTCACGATATCGTGGTTCAGGACGAGTTCGTTAACCATTTTGATTTTGCAATTTGCTTTTCGGAGCTGCTCGAGCGTGGTCAGGTTAACGAAATAGGCGAGGAGGGTAACCGCTATTATATCGTTTCCCAGCTTGGCTTAGAGGCGCTCGAAAGCTACGAAAGCTCGCTTCTTACCGTAATTAAGGAGCGCGCGCTAAGGAGTGCGCTTCGTTTAATCGCCTTTAACCGCACGGGTAACAAGATAGTTAGCTCAATAACCGAAACCGAGCTTGGAAATATGCTTCATTGCGCTATTGTGGATAGCGAAAAAACTATTTTTTCGGTGGACGTGTTCCTTACCGAAAAGCCCTATGCCGCGCGCCTTAAGAGCAACTTTGACGACCGCGCCGAGATTATTTACAAGGGCGTTCTTTCGCTTCTCTCGGGCGACGTTAATTTTATTTTTGAGGAATGATGAAAAGTAAGGCGAACGCCGTTTTATCGGCTTTGGAGGAGCTTTACCCCGAGGTAAAATGCGGGCTTGAATGGGAGGGGGACCCCTACCGCTTGCTCGTTATGGCAATACTTTCGGCACAATGCACCGATGCGAGAGTTAACCTTGTTTCGAAATCGCTTTTTATAGCGTTTCCAACCGTTTACGATATGGCAAACGCGCCTATATCGGATATAGAAGAGGCAATCCGCTCGGTAGGTCTTTATCGCTCCAAGGCAAAGGCGTTAAAGGAATGCTGCACTCGCGTTGCGTTTGTTTACGGCGGTAAAATCCCTTGCGAAATGGAAGAGCTTTTAACGCTTCGCGGGGTTGGAAGAAAGGTTGCAAATCTGTTAAGAGGCGATATTTTCGGGCTTGGCGGTATTGTTGCCGACACCCATTGTATTCGTATCGCGGGGCGGTTGGGGCTTGCCGACGGAAAGGACCCGCTAAAAACCGAACGCGCGCTCGATTTGGTTATCCCAAAGGAAAAGCAAAGCGATTTTTGCCACCGTATAGTAATTTTTGGCAGAGAAACCTGCATTGCCCGCTCGCCAAAATGCGAGGATTGTAAATTAAAGGAATTTTGTGAGTATAAACGGCTATGATCGAACCTAAAGCGTTACAAAAACTTATGTCATATACCCGCCGAGCGATCGAGGAATACGATATGATTTCGGATGGCGATAGAATTGCCGTCGGCGTTTCGGGCGGTAAGGATAGCTTGGCTTTGCTTTGTGCGCTCCATGGGCTCTCCCGCTTTTATCCCAAAAGGTTCGAGATTGTTCCGATAAATCTAAAAATGGGCTTTCCGGAGGAAACCGACGAGGTTTCGAGAAGCGTCTGCGAGCAATTAGGGCTTGAATTAAAAAGCGTCGAAAGCGAGATTTATTCGGTCGTTTTTGAGGTTAGAAAGGAAAAGAATCCCTGCTCGCTTTGTGCCAATATGCGCCGCGGCGCGTTGCATAGCGCGGCAAAGGAATTCGGATGTAACAAGCTTGCGCTCGGGCACCATTTCGATGATGCCGTCGAAACGATAATGATGAATTTGTTTATCGAGGGCAGGTTCGATTGCTTCCGTCCCGTAACCTATCTAAGCCGTAGCGACGTTACGGTAATCCGCCCAATGCTCTACGTTCCCGAAAAGGAGGTACAGCATTTCGTTCGCGTTTGCGGTATAACCCCCGTGCCGAAGAAATGCCCTGCCGACGGGGTAACCAAGCGACAAAAAACAAAGGATTCGCTTGCCGAGCTGGAGCGTAACGATAGGGGAGTTAAGCTCCGTATCTTTAACGCTTGGGAAAAGAGCCCGATGAACGTTTGTAAATACGGCTCTAATGAAAATACCGAGGAATAAACCGATTTTTGCGTTTTTGCGCCTTGAAAATAACAAAAAACAAAATACTCTGCTTTGCAAAAATGCCAAGCAGAGTAATTTTTTTGTTAGCGGGCAAAAAGTAAGGGTTCTTGGGCGATTTGGGGTGATTTATATTTGCCCAAGGTTCTTTTTAACAAGCTCTGTAAGGTCTTCCTTTACGCTCTCGGGCGAGAGGATTTTAACCTCGTCCCCAAAGCTCATAACCCAACCCAAAAACACGGGGCTTGGGATAACGTTAACCGTAATTCTAAAGCTTTCGCCGTCGTTAAGAATAACCGTTGAACGCCCAAATCGGTCGAGCATAATGTTGGCAAGTCGGGCGTTGCAGGAAAGCGTTACGCGCTGCATCTCGCCGCCGAACATACCAAAGGCGGCGTTGGAATAGGAGCCAAGGTCAAAGCTCTTAAAATCGTCTTTACCGCTGCGCTTTGTGTCGGTAATAACAATATTTTCCATCTTGTCAACGCGGAAATGGCGAATAGATTGCTTGTCGGTATCGTAGCCGATAAGGTAATAGTTGTTGTCGTCCCAAACGAGCGACCAAGGGCTTATTTTATAAAGCTCGCCCCCGCGAAGAAATTCCTTTCTTTTGCTAACCGTCCAAGAGAAATATTTAAAGTGAATATTCACGTCCCGCTCGAGCGCGGCGTGTATTGCGTCAACCGAGCCGAGCACGTTCGCCTCGCTCGTTTTTGCGCGGTTGGAAACAAAAATTTCGCGGTTAAGAGAGGGACGGTCGTATATATTTGTAAGAGTTAAAAGCTTTTTAATAAGCGCCTCGCTTTGCTTCTCCGAAATGAACTTCGATGCGCGAACCGCGTCCACCAAAAGCTTAAGCTCCGAAAGCTCGAAATCCCGCTCCTCGACGTAATAAACGGTGGTCTTTCCGCGGGCGGATTTTATGTCCGTTCCCAAAAGACGTAGCGTTTCCATATCGTCGTAAACGCTCTTTCGCTCGGCGGAAATACCCCTTTGGGCAAGCAAGTCTATAATCTGCTTCATCGTAAGCGGATGTTGCTTGTTCGTATGCTCCAAAAATATCTCCAAAAGCGTTGCAAGCTTTAATTTTTGGTTAGAAGAGCGTGCCATAAGCCAATCCTTTCCAAGCCGATATACCACAATATGTTGTGTTTGATAAAAACGGCTTTTTGGTCTTCCTTTATTATATATAAATCCGAAAAAATGTCAATTTTTTTAAAAATCGGCTTTTTGGGCGGGATTTTTAAAGCGCAAATGTTAAATTAATATGCAAAATTTGTAAAAAGTGCTTGACAAAGCCAAAATATCGTGATATGATTGTAAACTGCATTATAATGCGGAAGATATGCCATTTACGTTTTAAGCACGAAAAATTACTTAAAACTATATATGCTATTTTTCCGCACCGGAGAACGAAACACCGTAGATTTCCCGTCCGATGTGGCGGAGGATTATGAATGGAGTGATTAGTTTATATGGTGAAAGAGAAACTCCTCGGTAAAACCCTAAGAATGTCTTTTTCCAAGAACGACGAGGTACTTGAGATTCCAAATCTTATTGAAGTGCAAAAGAAGTCCTTCAAAGATTTTGTGGAGCATGACATCGGCGACGTGTTAAGAGATATTTCGCCTATGGCGGATTATTCCGGCAACCTTATTATTGAGTTTGTCGATTATTCGCTTGACGAAACCCCTAAATACACTATCGCAGAATGTAAGGATCGCGACCTCAATTACGCTACTCCCTTTAAGGTAACTGTTCGCCTTACGAACAAGATTACCAGCGAAGTGAAGGAGCAGGAAATTTACATGGGCGACTTCCCGCTCATGACCGACAGCGGTACCTTTATTATAAACGGCGCGGAAAGAGTCGTCGTTTCTCAGGTAGTACGCTCGCCCGGTATTTATTACGAAGCAATCGATAATAAAACCGGCAGAAACCTTCTTGCAGCGACCGTAATTCCTTACCGTGGCGCTTGGTTGGAATATGAAACCGATAACTCGGACGTATTCTACGTGCGTATCGATAAGAACCGTAAGATGCCTATTACCGTTTTGCTTCGCGCATTCGGCTTGGGCACTAACGAATCGATCGTTGAAAAGTTCGGTGATGAACCGCTTCTTAAGGCAACCTTCGAAAAGGATACTATGCTTCAGGAGGTTGACCGTGTCATCCAAACAGGTCAGATGACCAACCCCGTTGACGAAGCGTTAAAAGAAATCTACCGCAAATTGCGCCCCGGCGATCCTCCTCTCGTCGATAGCGCACAAACTCTTATTAACAACCTTTTCTTTGATGAAAAGAGATACGACATTTCTCCGGTCGGCAGATATAAATTTAATAAAAAGCTTGCGATTGCAAGACGTGTTACCGGTCAAACCCTCTCTCGCGATGCAATTTCGCCCGTTACAGGCGAGGTTGTTTTCGAAGCAGGCAGAAAGCTTTCCCGCACCGAAGCGGAAATGCTCGAGCTCGCCGGTGTTTGCGAGGTTTACGTTTATGCAACCGACGATGAAGAAGAAAGAGAAGTTAAGGTATTCACCAACCGCATGGTTGATGCATCCGCTGTCACCGGCATTTCCGACGATATACTCGGATTCGGCGAATACGTTTCCATCGATCCTCTCGTTCGTATCA
>JAZRTL010000260.1:0-2358 GCA_045652025.1 Eubacteriales bacterium | reverse complement strand
AATTTAAGGATGTAACCGCCACCCGGTTGAATTACGATTTCGCTGAACGAGAAGGTAATAGATTCAACAATCATGGGTAGGTATATAAGTAAGAAACCGAGTAGGAAGGGGGCTATAAATAGCCAGCCCATCCTCGATTTTTGAACGTCAAGCGAGCCGGTACGCTTACGCTTCTTGGTTTTCGCTTTAGTTTCCTTCTTGGGAACAGTGTTTGTCTTTACGGTATTTTCGTTATTCATTTTACACCCTCCCATACTTTTACAACTTCATTTGCAGCGTTAAGCTTTACATAGCCGTTAACAGGAACAACTATATCGGTGCCTTCGACTGCGTATGCACTTTCGCTATAGTTTACATAGAATGCGATGCCGTTATCGTAAACGACCTTAGCAACCTTACCATCCTTGGTAAGAACGTCGTGCTTAAGCATTGTAGCGCTTTGTACGTCTTTAATTGCTTCGTTAATATCGTTGTAAGAAGCAACGATATCTTCTACCCAAATCTTATAGCGAACAGAGTAATATTCCTCGATAGTAGAGTAGTTATACTGCTTCAATTCGGAAATGTTGTTCATCGCTACTACGAAGTAAGGCGATGCACCGCTTTCGATGGTCTTAAGCAAGTAGTAATCGTAGTCACCTGCAAGGTTAAGAGCCATACCGGTATATTCCTTATAGCTATGGAGAACAAGACTCATAAAGGGTACTGTTGCATAGGAAATAAGAAGTCTGGAGTCGTCGAGCGGCATATCGATAATATCGGTAGCGTAAGGCAACGTATATTCGTTACCTGCATTAACAAGAATCTTGCTGTTATTCTTCTTAATGTCGTTAAGAAGCTGGATGGTAAGCTCCTTGGAGTCTTCTCTGGTCAAAGGATTTTCTTCGTTAAAGTCGGAAGAAAGGTATTCGCCGAGAGAACCAACGGAGATAGAGCCAACCTCAAATTCGGAGTAATCTTCGTATGCGGAATTATAAAGTTCCTTCATAAAGTAGGGAGAAAGAATAGCTTCGCCGGGAGTAACGGTTATAAATCCCTGCCATACCGGATCGTATATTTTCTTTCTTGCGGAACGGTCGTCGATTGTTCTAACACAATCATCCTCTGCATCGAAGCCGTCGAACGCTTCGTCATTATATGCGAAGGCGAGTTCAACGTCGGGGAACAAGGTTACGTTATTTTCCTTGGAGAACTGAACGAGCTGCTTAAAGCCCTCTTCGCCGCCAAGAACGTCTTCTACCTCGATAGAAGTAGCGATGTTACCCATCAAGCCCTCGTTGAACCAACCGTTCAACTTAACCTTGAAGTTATCGATACCGTGATTACCATTAAGCTCCTTAACAATATCAATCGTATCTTGGAAGCTGGTAAGAGCAACGGTAGTTTCGTAAGGAATACCAAGAACAGTCTTGGTGGTCTTTAATGCACCGAGAGTTTCGAGATAAAGAGGAATGTTATCCTCGAGATCGTTAACCTTGCTAAGAACGCCGGTACGAACAAGGTAATCTCTATATGCTGCAGCCATATCCGAATAGGACTTATCTGCATCAAGAACGTCGGTTGCCTTATCGCCGTCTTCTGTACCGTCAAGAATGAACAATCTCAACTTAAAGTCGCCGGTGTATTTACGCTTAGATTCAACCGTCCAGGTTGCGTTACCGCCAACAGCCAAGCCGCCGGTAAGAACATAGGTGTCCTTAGGACGAGGGTTGAAGGAGGTGTAGATAGAAGCGAAGTTATGGATAGGACCGCCGTAGCTTACGTTAATCTTAGCAAGCGAGTCGCCTTCTTCGATAACTGCAAGGTACGCGATTTCCAAAGGAACGTCAACCATTACTTTTTCGGTAATGGGGTTGCCTTCTTCGTCGTAAGTGGGAGAACCGCTTTCGTCGAGAACGGGAACGATCTCTTCCCTCTTGCTATCCTTTTCAACGCGTTGATATACGCCGAATACAGGAAGTCTTGCAACTTCGCTGTTTTGACCGGAAATGGTGTGGTATGCATAGTCCTGACCGTAAAGGTTGCTGGAGTTGGTAATCTGACCGGAAAGATCAGAGAAGTTAATAAGAGAGCCAGCACCATCGGGCGAGAAGATATAGCCCTGGTTATTTACGTCGCCTGCACCACCATAGGGCAATACGAGAACGTCAGAAAGCGTGTATAATGCAGAGTCAAAACGGATGTTACCTGCGTTGCATCTGATGGTAATTTCGTTACCGTCAACTCGGTATTCAAGAGCAAGCTTGAACAACGGAGGAACTTCGTCATTAGAAACATATTCGGTTTCTGCATGGTCTGCATCAAGAGTATCGTAATCGTAATCGGTGTAGTTCTTAACCATCTTTTCTATTCTAAGAA
>JAZRTL010000259.1:0-8453 GCA_045652025.1 Eubacteriales bacterium | reverse complement strand
ATTTTAAAGAACGTGATAAAAAGTTTTAAATACAACTTAAATCCTGTCATAATTATCCAACTTTAACCGTTACGGTACATTCCTCGGACCATCCAAGGTAGTTGCTGATTCTGTATTTAAAGGTATCTGTACCGGTGTAATTATCGTTAGGGTAATATACAAAGCTACCGTCATTTGAAAAAGCAATACTTCCGTGGCTGGGAGATGTAGAAAGACTATACATTTTAGTGTCTGTCGATTCTATATTTACCGAACCGCCTACAGTTTCGTTCTTATTAGCCGTAATAGAAATATTCGAAGTTGCTGCAGGTTTTACATTAAGCTTACCTTTTATAAATTCATAGGTATAGGTATAGATAAGTCTTACCCTTTCGCTCTCGGATTCCCAAGCGCTGCCTATTACATCGAAATCTTGGTAATACATATGAATAGAATTATTCATATATCCGTATTTAACACCGCCGCTTAAATAATTCATGTATTTTTGGAAATATCTGTAATCAGCAAGTGCTTGATACGCAATTTCCATTTCAATACACATATTCTTTTGGTTAGCGTAGTTTGCAGCAAACGCCAATCTCGATTCCGAAACGTCGAGTTCAAATGCATAGTTAGGTTGTAAGCAAACCGCATCGAAGCCGTAATCATATCCTTTCAAAAATCCTTCGGCTCCGTAAAACGGAATCCAGAACATTTGAACACCCATTTGATCAAAAGCTTTGTTTACCTCTTTTGCTATAGCACCGTCAGTCGAATTGATTGATTCATGGAACCAATAAAAACCGCAAAGCTCGATATTTTTATAGTTCATAGAATTGAACTTTTGGATAACCTTTTGTGCAAAGTATTTTGCAACGTAAACACGTTGGGATTGGATAGTAAGATTTTCGCTATCGCCATCGCCATCGATATCGCCGAAATTCGATAAGGTCGGATCCATATGAGGAATGGTAACGAACACCTTAAGCTTATAATCCGGCTTATTTAAGAGAAACTTTACCTTTTCGGCAGCTTTATCGAGCGCGCTGATATTTCTGTTGGACATGAAGATGTTATCGAACATCCAATTCCAGTCGTTAGCATAGTTGGTTCCGTAAGGTGTAGATCCGTTGGATTGCATTTGTCCAACCGCGGGCAAGAAAAGAAAACCGTCGTACATAGTGTCGATAACACTACCGTTTTTATCAAGATATCCAACGTAAGGAAGAAGCATATTTTCATCTACCGTTCCGCTGTTAAAGTATATCAACGCGACGTCTTCGGCACCGCCCAGAACGTTATTGGAAGGCGCCAGATAGCCGGTTTGAGAAAGATTGGAATCGGAAGACGTATTTGTATATACCTCTACTTCCTCAAGCCAATAATAACCGTATCCCACGGGGAATTCAAACTTAACGTAAGAACCCTTAACGAGAGTATTAAGATGCAATGCAAACGTATGGTTTTCAATATCGTTATTAGGCGCGAAAATTCTGCCCACTTTATAATATGTAGAACCATTGGAGCTTACCGAAACGTCAACGTATGCAGGAAGGTTGATATTAACGGAAGGTCTGTTGAAGCAATAAACAGTAAATCCGCAAATATTATCAAGCGCTCTACCGTTATTACTTACGTTAACAACGATCGAAGATGCTTTTGATGCGGAAATACCTACCCAAGAATCTACACCATAACCTGCGCCGGTGTCTTGACCGTCATTTAGAACGATATTATATTTATTTTGAATTTTGTTGCTGTGAGTACGATCATCATAGGAAGAACAATTTATAGTATAGGTGTTATCCAAAACAGGCGAAGAACCAATCGCCGTGTTATACCGCTTAGAAGAAGCAACCTGCGAAAGCTGGGATGACATTTGAGAATCGGTCATACCGCTGGTTTTAAAGGAATTGGAGTTTCCGCTTTGGTCATCCACCATACCGTAGATAACAAGTTCATCGATAAATATCCAACCTGCAGATCCTTTGGTAACGGAGAACTTTATGTAACGGTAATTTGCGTACGTTTCTAAATTCAACGAAGTAACACCCTTAATAGTTTCGCCGGTGCGCGAAATAGCTACCGAACCAAGCTCGGTAGTGCAAGATGTGGTGTTACCGCCGTAAACGGCAAACGAGGTCGGATTATAAATACCGGTAGGAGCATCGTTGAGATAGGAAATCTCAAATCCGCAAATATCGTAATTACTGCTTCCCAAATCTATAACAACTTCGATATTACTTTGGAAACCGGAATAAGCCTCGTTAGTAAAATCGGGTGCAACCGACATATTGCCATCGGTCATTTCGCTGTTTTTGTTATCGGGATAAGTAGCGTTTGCAGAAACCGACTTTGTATAGGACTTACCGATACTTATGGGCATTTTATGTACGTTGCTAACGGTAGCTTCCAAAGTACCGTAAACGTAACGCTTTAGCATCATATAATCGGCACGGTCAACATCACCGTCAGCGTCAAAATCGGCAGCTGCCTTTTGGCTTGCGGTTAAGCTCTTAATACCAAAAACGTGCCTTTTAATTAAAAGGTAATCGGTACCGTTTACCTTATTGTTTCCATTAACATCACCTTTTAAAGCGGCAGAAACCTGGAACACGGACGTCATTGAAAGCAAAACCATACACGCCATTAAAATCAACGATATAACTTTTTTCAACATAACAATTCTCCTTGGGTACACAGATAAAATGATTATAGCACATTCCTTTTAAAAATGCAACAAAAAACAGCAACTTTCAGTTGCTGTTTTTGTTAATAATTTATGTATTAGCCCAAATCGGGAACGTCCGTAAACTCAACAACGGGAGCATCGCATCCATGAAGCTCAAATACAACGATTTCGTTATCGCCTTCCTTAAGCACGGGCGCGGGAATATAAAGAGTCTTTTGGGGACCTGCTTCGTTCCAATATCTACCGATATTAAAGCCGTTAACCTTTACAAAGCCCTTATGGAAGCCATCAAGACGGATAAAGGTATCGCAAGGAGAGCCCTCGATAACCAAGTTGCCCTTAATAAACGCGGGGCATTCTTCCTTTATCGGAAGTGCATCGCCGTAAACCGCGCCGGTGATATCGTCCATAGAAAGAGGATACATTGTCCAACCGAACATTTGCTGTTGTGCGATACGAGCGCCTCTAAGCAAGCCCTTTTCGTTATCCCACATTTCGGTACCGTAGTTTACACGGCCCAAGTTTTCTACCAAAATATCAATCTTGGTAACCTGACCGGCGTAGTTTTCGATAACGATTTCATCGTTTCTTCTATCGCGTTCCTTAACACCCTTAAATTCGCCGTTGATGAAGATAACCGCTCTATCGCGCAAGGGATCGATAACAAGCTTTTCTACAACAGGATAATCGATTTGGGTGGAATAAAGGGTAAAGCCAAAGTCAACGCCAAGCTCTTCCATAGTCTTTGCATAGGAAGATTTAACGGGCGCAGAAATGTTGTCGAGGTTGGTAAACAATCTTGCACATTCGGTTAATTCAAGCTTGCCATACGCCTTTTTGGGAAGGTTCTTAACAGTAAGCTCGGGAAGCTTGCCGAAATGCTTTTCCGCAACCTCGCGTACCTCGAAGAAGCGCTTGGTTAGGTCGCCCGTTTCGGTAAGAGCAGCATCGTAATCGTAGCTTGTGGTTTGGGGGTCGTAAACCTCGAACTTATTCGCGCCGTTATTAAACGCAAAGTTAGTACCGCCGCAGAACATATAGAAGTTAACGCTACCGCCCGAGGAAAGCATACCGTCGAGCAATTCCGCAACGTCATCGGGCTCGCGGCGATGGTGAGGACCGTACCAGGTATCGAACCAGCCCTCCCAGAATTCCGCACACATAGTGGGGTTACCGGGATAATAGTTCTTCATAAATTCGAAGCTTTCCTTCCAATGAGAACCGAAGTTACCCGTTGCCAAAAGACCCTTTCTTGTACCGCCACCGAAGAAGAAGTTGCTGGGTCCATCGGAGGTGAACAAGGGAACGTCGATACCGCTCTTGCGATAGTAATCGGCAAGGAAATCGATATATTCATGGTCGTTACCATAGGAGCCGTATTCGTTTTCGACCTGCATCATAATTACGTTGCCGCCGTTGGTGATAAGGCGAGGACGGATGATTTCGAAAATCTTATCGAGATAACGAGTTTCTTTTTCGAGGAACTTTTCGTCCATACAACGAATTCTCATATCGCGGTGGGTTAGCAACCACGAGGGCAATCCGCCGTAATCCCATTCCGCACAGATGTAGGGACCGGGTCTGATAATACAAAGCAAGCCGAGCTCGTTTGCAATATCAATAAATCTACCGAGGTCAAGCATACCCGTAAAATCGAACTGCCCCTCCTTGCGCTCGTGAAGGTTCCAACAGATATAGGTTTCGAGAGTGTTAAAGCCGCACTCCTTTAACTTTTGAATTCTGTCGCGCCAATATTCAGGTACGGTACGGAAATAGTGGATGGAACCCGAAAGAATTTGTATGGGTTCGCCGTTCAAGAAAAATTGTTCTTTTTCGTAATTAAATGTGCCCATTAGAGCCCTCCGTATTATTTATGATTATATCACTTTTTTCTTTTACTTTGTAATGTGCAAAATAGCGGTTTACAGCGGGAATCCAAAGAGAATTAAACCTATTAAAGCCGTCCTCTCCCTCTCGCGATTTTATACGCTCTTCCTGCTCTTTAGGAGAAACATCGCAAAAAACCTTTAGCGTTGCATAATTACCAAGCTTTTCGTTATGGGAATAGCTTCCCTCGATAACAAAGCAATTAGACGGTTGGTAGCAAAGCTTTTTTACCACCCTACCCTGTTTACAATCGAAAGCACCGACTTCGAACGGGGTATTGCCGCCAATATTTGCGACAACCTCGTTTTTAAAGCGCTCGATATCGAAATTACCGTCGAATTCGCTAATTTGCAATTTACCGTCCTTATCACGCGGGCGATAAAAATCGTCAGTATGGACAACCTGTATATCCAAATCCTCCGAAAGCCGTTTTGCAAGTGTTGTCTTCCCCGCCGCCGAAGGACCGTCGATAGCAACAACCGAAAGCTTTTCCTTATTTCGCAAAATATGGGATTTGATAAGATTTAACACTTCTTCGTCAATCATAGATTTTTACCGAATTTTTGATTAACAACGCGCTTTATATTCTCAAGCGCCGAATAAGGTATTGCCATATCCGATTGGCCTATACCAATTTCGATATGGGGCTTCATTTTAGCATGGTAATCCGTACCGCCCGAAATCTCAAGCCCTAATTCCTTGGCAAGCGATTGGAAATAATCCTGCATTTCGGGAGTATATTCGTTATAATAACCTTCAATTCCGCATAAACCTTTCGCCTTTAGTTCAACGAGAAAGCTTCGCAAGGTTGCATCATCAAGACGAATTAAATGCGGATGTGCCACAAAGCTTACGCCACCAAGTTTATCTATAAGCTCTACCGCCATTTCCGCGGTAAGATATTGCGTTGAATCATACGCTGGTCTGCCGTTTGCCAGATATTTATCAAAGCCCTCTTTTACGCTTGAGGTATAGCCCTTTTCGGCAAGTATTCTTGCAAAATGAGCTCTACCAATTAATCCCGAGGGCGCAATAGCAAGCGCTTCCTCTATTGTAACGTCAAAGCCAAGCTCCCTTAATTTATTACAAGTATTAAGCGTTCTTTGGTATCTTACAGAATTAATCTGTTCAAGAGCTTCTTTAAGAACAGGGCTTTTGTGGTCGATATAATAACCTAAAATATGCGTTTCGGTCGCAGATTGCACAGAAAACTCTATTGCGGGAACAACCTCTATGCCGTATTTCTTCCCTGCTTCAAGCGCTTCGTCAATACCCGCAACGGTATCGTGGTCGGAAAGCGCAATCGCCTTTAACCCGCGGCTTGCTGCGTGCGCCACAAGTTCAGACGGTGTCATAGAACCGTCCGAGCAATTTGAATGTGTATGAAGGTCAATATATCCCATTATTCTTCGTCTTTCCTTACGTAAATGCCCTTTAAGCGCATAAAGTGGTTTGTTAACCTTATTTCCCTCTTCTCTTCATCGCAAGAATCGAAATAATGGCTATAACCCACGGTATCTTTATATTCTGCGCGGGTTTCGGTGCGGTCGGGCCATCTTATAACAACCTTATCGCCCGAATCGAGAACAACGTCGCCTACGAGATAGCTCATATCGAATATACCTCTTTGAATTTGTTTTCGAGATATTGAACGTAAACGTCGGGGTCGAATTCTCCGCAAACCATCTTAAACAAATCTGTCGGGTCGTAAACACAGCCGTGCTTCCAAATCTTTTCGCGAAGCCAATCGTTAACCGCTGTAAGCTTTCCACTCTTTATAGCGGAATCGACATCTACAGACTTCTTCATTTCGTTAAGTATTTGTGCGCCATAAGCAGAGCCGAGCGCATAGGACGGGAAATAGCCGACGTTAGCGTTGGACCAATGGCTATCCTGAAGAACGCCGTTGGTATCGTCAGGAACGTCAACGCCAAGATATTCTTTATAAAGTCTATTCCATTCGTTAGGAAGGTCATTAGCACAAATCTCGCCCGATATCATACGCTTTTCAAGCTCGTATCTTATCATAACGTGCAAGGAATAGGTAAGCTCGTCTGCCTCGGTTCTAATAAGCGAGGGCTCGGAGCGGTTTATCATACGATAAAATTCATCGTTGGTAACAGAGGAAAGCTGTTCGGGGAATTCCTTCTTTAAGAAAGGCAAAATAAGCTCGCAGAACGGACGGCTTCTGCCGATAATATTTTCGTAAAATCTCGATTGGCTTTCGTGGATTGCCATCGAAACACCGCCCTCGAGCGAGGTACGGAACAGCTCGGGCGCGGAATTAAGCTCGTAAAGAGCGTGGCCGCATTCGTGAACAACACTATACAAGGAGCTTGCAAGGTTATCCTCGTAATAATGGGTAGTAATACGAACGTCCTTACTTGTGAAATTAATAGTAAAGGGATGTTCGGTTTCGCCAACTGCGAAATGGTTTCTATCGATATCCATAATATCAACGAGGAATTCGGTGAATTTTTCTTGTTGACGCTTAGGATAGTTAAGCTTTAAAACAGAATCGTCGATCTGCTTTGCGTTAACGACCTTTGTTATAAGCGGAACGAGCTTTTCGCGCAATGCTCCGAAGAACTCTTCACAGCGACTACGCGTTAAACCGCGTTCGTATTTATCCAAGCAAACGTCATAAGGGTCTTTATCGGGGTCGGGATATTTTGCAAACTTTCTTAAGGTATCGAAGGTCTTTTGCAAATAGGGCGCAAAGGAAGCAAAATCGTTATTTTCCTTTGCCTTATGCCAAACTGCAGAGGATTCTGTAAGATGGATATTAAAATCCACCATTTCCTGCATAGGAATTTTACGGGTATTATCGTATTCACGGTAAAGTTCGCTTATTTTACGCTTATCAAGGTCGGAAAGCTCCTCCTTATTAGCGTTTAAAAGCTCCAATGCCTCAATAAAATCGGGAGCTGTAATAAGCTCGTAGCTCATTTTAGAAAGCTCGCCGAGCGTTAAAGCGCGAACCTCCACGCTACCCGCGGGAGCGACGGTGTCGCCATCGTAATACAGAATACCCATCGCGTGATTAAGCGCCGCGTTGGTATTTTCAAATTCGGATATTCTGTTTAATGCCTCTTGAATAGTCATAATTTCACCTTAAATTTTAATTTTTGCCCATTTTCCGCTCGCGAAACGGAAGGCGGAAAAGCCGAGCCGCACGTATTGATCGACAAACAAGCTAACCCAAGCGCCGTAAATGCCTATACCCTGATAAAGCGGGATAATTCCCGCGGGGTTACAAAGCAAAAACGCGATAATAGGTCTAAAAAAGCCGATAGAAACAGCGGCGGTAATTGCAACGAATTTTGTATCCCCTGCTCCTCTAAGCGCACCGTTATAGATAACCTGTGCGATTTGACCGGGAGAAACAATGGCAATGATGAACGTAATATTTCTGCCCACGTCCATAACGTATTCGTAGTTGATGTCTGACGGTTTTGCAAAAAGCTGAAGTAAAAATCCACCGCAGAAAACGAACATAGCAACCAAAAAGGCAGATATCACAATACCTACGCGCTGACCCGCCTTTGCAAACAATGCCGCAAGGTCGGGACGCTTTTTACCGAGGTTTTGACCTATTAGTGCACTTGCCGCAACGCTAAGACCATCGCCACCCGCAAAGGAGATAGTTATTATACTCATACAGATAGTATGGGTAGCAAAATCGGCGGTGCCGAGTCTTGCGACAATCATAGAATAGGTTAAAAACCCTATTCTCATAAACACCTGCTCAACACTTGCGCCGAGAGCCACCTTGCCGATAGTTTTAAGCAAGGATGCCTTCCAGCGAAACATATCGATAAATTTGAATCTTAAAAATTTATTTTTGCCGAACAAGGAAGACACGCTCATACAGAACGAAGCGATATTACCGATT
>JAZRTL010000258.1:0-1824 GCA_045652025.1 Eubacteriales bacterium | reverse complement strand
CGTACCTGAAATACCTTGAAGAATAATTAATCTGGTAGAAGCAAATGCTGCAAGGAAGAGGCGAATGATTTTTATATCATAGAACAAGCCCATTCTCGAGCAGGCGAAATTTCTGAACATATCACAAATTTCGGACAAGGTAATTTCGTAATTGTATTCTTTAGGAACATAGTCCTTCATCTTTTCGTCAACGAGCGTACACTTATAGAAACGGCTTTCGCCTTCTGCCAAGGGAGTTTTATCCTCCTCGGTTTCCTGCTCGATAACGTTGCTTTCGTCGGGCTTAAGACCCAACTGAGAAACCTTCATAGATAAAATACGTTCTTTTTCGGTAGAAAGCTTAACAACCTCGCGGTTTAGCTTACCAACCTCGTTCAAAAGCTCCTCTTGGCTTACAAGAGTAGTTCTGATTCTGACGTATTTTCTTATTGCCAAATAAATTACAAAAACAATGCAAGCGAGCGCCGCGATTAACAAAACAACGGTTAAAATAGCGAGCACCCAAGCCAAACCGCCGAAATCGCCGCAGTATTGCTTAAAAATCTCGACGTATCTTGCGACGTTGAACATACCGACAAGACCGGTAAACAAGCCGCTTATACCGGACCACAAGGACCCGAAAAACGTTTCTAAGAAGTCAACAAGAAATTTAACAAAAACATCCATTTGAAAATAATCCTTCCGTTAAGTGTGCAGTATAAAAGACATACATAAAAGTGTTATTCAGTTTAAAATATGAATTTCAAACTGCACACCTAATCGTTCTTGTCTTCTGCCCCTTCGTTTTTTTGCTTCGCAAGGTATTCTGCAATAATTGCTTCCTTAACCTCGTCGCTGGTAGCTTCGTTTGCCGCATTAATCATATCTACCTTATGGTTATGAAGTATAACCATAACCAGCTTATAGACTTGGTAAAGCGTGAACAACAGCACGGGAAGCAAGATCACCAAGAAAAATCCCATCTTTGTGCCAAGATAATCAATAACCGAGCCCAAAACCGGAATTTTAACATCGGTGTACTTACCAATTACGTCGCCGGGAGATACCAAAAGCGCATCGGGCTCGGGATTAGTTTCCTTATTATCGCCCTGCGTTTGATATTCGATAACACCGTTATTGTTATAAACGTTAACAATACGGTGGGTGTTAATAACACGCTGGCCCTCGATCATGGTAAAGTAGGTTATAACGTCGCCTGCTTGCAATGCATCGGTGTCGCACTCTTCAACAAAGATATAATCACCGCTGCTCAAAGTGGGCTTCATAGAATCGGTCTGTACCGAAAAGGGAGTATAGCCAAACAAATTGGGGACACCGTTATTCGCTTTGGCCGTAATAGAGGAAATGGATATAATAATAGAAAGAAGCACCAAAAGCACGATAATAATATCTACTATTGCAGAGCCGATTCTTTTCATCACTTTATTCATTTGTTTCCCCTCCTTTTAGTTTTCCCAAGGGGGCAGGTTTCCCTGCCCCTTGGAACAAATGGTTAATTTTATTAGCCCTCAACAACTTCTTCAACAACGAAGTAGAGGTTTGCGGCAAAGTCGCCGAAGGAAATGCTGTTGATACAGTCAACGTCTTGACCTTCGAGCCAGATGTAGATACGAACCTTGGTAATACCTTCTTCCAAAGTGAAAAGTTCCTTGTCGGAGTCAAAGGTAGTAACAACAGAAGCGTTAGCGCCCAAGTTGTTTTCGGGTGCGCTTTCGAATGCCTTTGCAAAGCCACTGTACGCAATTTCAGTATCAGCAGCGCCGGTGGAATCGGGAGCACGCTTTGTCTTGTTAGGTTCCCAAATGTTAACGTTGCCGGTCATGC
>JAZRTL010000257.1:0-2278 GCA_045652025.1 Eubacteriales bacterium | reverse complement strand
CAGAACATATTGCTAAACTTCTTTCTTGAAAGAAGGTCGGTTGCGGTAAGAACGTAATCGGTTTCTATATGGCGGGATTCTCTAATACCGACCATCGGCGCGATTTCCGCGATATAAGCGTTCTCGAAGCCCTTAAAGTATTTTTTATAGAACTGAAGGTGCTTAAGAACACGTCTTTTGCCGTGTACTTGGGTATAGGTAAGGTGAGAGGGGTCGGTAGAATCGGTCTTTTCGAAAAATTCGGGGCAGTTGAACGCCATCGAATTCTTTCTGCCGGTAACCATAAAGCCCTGCCAATACGCCTTGTCCTCTTCGGTAAGCTCGCCCTTTGCAATCGCTTCGTCGAACATATCCGCAAAGGTCCATCTGTCGCCCGCGCAAACCGCAACGTAAATACTGCCGTTTTCGTAGCTTGCACCGTCGGATTTTTTTGTCTTTTCTATGGTGTCCAAAACGAATTGACCGAACACCTCAATATCTACGTTCGCAACGATATATCTAAGCGAAATGGGTTGGTTCTTGCCGTTGTTATCGGGGTCGCCCTTGGTGTAGCCCGCGCCCGCAAGCACACAAGCATCGCCGTCGCCCGTGCCGTCAATAAATATCTTACCCTTAACAAGACCCAAACCGCTCTTGTTTGCAACTACTGCGGCAACAACCTTGCCGTTCTCAACCACCATATCCGCGATATAGGTATGGAGAAGAAGCTCGACGCCCGCTTCCTCGCAAAGCTCCTCGAGCACGATTTTTAAAACGAGCGGGTCGAAGTTTGCACCGTTTGCGCTCGCCGCGTCCAAAGCAATCATTCTTTCGCGAACGATGTTGCTAATATAAGAGCATTGGGGGTTTTTCGCCATATGGGTATGCATAATGGGAAGCACCAAGCCGTTTGTAGCCGTTCCGCCAAGCGAGCCGAACTGCTCAATAACAACAACGCTCGAGCCCATATCAGCCGCCGATTTGGCAGCAAATGCGCCCGCAGTACCGCCGCCGCAAACAATAACGTCAGCTTCGGCAAAAATCGGAAGTTTAGAGTAATCCATAATAAATCTCCTTTTAACCGTTTATTATTTCAAAAAATTCATCTTCGTTAATAATTATAATCCCAAGCGATTGCGCCTTTGCAAGCTTGCTGCCCGCATCGGTACCGCAAAGAAGGTAATCGGTCTTTTTCGAAACCGAACCGGAAGCGTTTCCGCCGTGCGCTCTAATTAAAGCTTCGGCTTCCGCGCGCTTAAGCGTTGGCAGGGTTCCCGTAACAACAACCGTTTTTCCGTCGAGCGCGTTGCCGAGCGGCTTTTCCTTGCTCTCGCCCGAAACACCCGCGGCAAGCAAACGGTTAATCGTTTCGCGGTTATGCTCGCTTCTAAAGAACCTAATAACCGCTTCGGCGCTTTCCTTGCCAATATCCTCTATTTTGCAAAGCTCATCAAGCGTTGCCTCCATAAGCGAATAAATGTTGCCGAACCTTTTCGCAAGCGTTTGTGCACCCTTTTCGCCGATGTGGCGTATTCCAAGCCCGCAAAGTAGCTTTTCAAGCCCTGCGGATTTGCTTTTTTCTATCGCGTCGATAATATTTTGCGCGCTTTTTTCGCCCAACCCGTCAAGCACCGAAATATCTTCCTTTTTTAGATAATATAAATCGGCACAACCGCGAATTAAGCCCTTTTCAATAAATTGCTCAATAACGCTTTCGCCAAGGTTGTCTATATTCATCGCCCCGCGGGAAACGAAATGGATAACGCTTCTCGTTAGCTGGCTTGGGCAATCGGGGTTAACACAACGAACGGCAACCTCGTTTTCCGAGCGGGAAACCGGCTCGTTACAAGAGGGGCAACGCGTTGGCATTTCAAACTCAACAGCGTTCTCGGGACGCTTGTCCATAACCACCGAAATAATTTCGGGAATAATGTCGCCCGCCTTTCTAAGCCGAACCGTATCGCCGATTCTAACGTCGCGCTCGCGAATAAAATCAATATTATGGAGCGTCGCGAATGAAACCGTGCTACCCGCAAGCCGAACCGGCTCTAAATTGGCGCGCGGAGTTAAAACCCCCGTTCTGCCAACCTGAATATCAATGTCAATAAGCTTCGTTTCGGCAATTTCGGCGGGGTATTTATAAGCAACAGCCCAACGCGGAGCAGATGAGGTGCTGCCCATCCGCTCGCGGACCGAAAGGTTATCCACCTTAATAACCGCGCCGTCAATATCGTAAGGGAGTGTGGGGCGAAGCACGGCTATTGCTCTAACCGCTTCTATATCCTCGGTCGCATTCTTG
>JAZRTL010000256.1:0-6016 GCA_045652025.1 Eubacteriales bacterium | reverse complement strand
CGATCCGACTTGTTGAATATTTCGAAAAAAAGCTCCCCACAACGAGCGCGGCGATACTTAGGTACCTTGCCTCCGGCGCGGTTAAGGGGGTCGGCCCCGTTACCGCCGAGCGTATTGTAGAGCGGTTTGGCGAGGACACTCTTGACATTATCGAAAACAACCCGCGTTGGCTTTGCGATATCCGCGGGATTTCGCCAAAGCGCGCCGACGAGATACATAACAACTACGTTGAGCAATTTGGGATGAGAACCGTTATGATGTTTTGTAACGAGTTCTTCGGTCCCTCTCTTTCGGTTAGGATTTTTAAAACCTACGGCTCGGCATCGATAGATATAATAAAAAGCAACCCCTACCGTCTTTGTTCCGACGTTACGGGGATTGGGTTCGACAAGGCAGACCGCGTTGCGATGTCGCTCGGCTTTAGCACCGACCATCCCGAGCGAATTGAGGCGGGCGTTGTTTATACGCTTAACGTTGCCTCTATAAACGGCGGGCATTGCTATCTTCCTAAAAGCGAGCTTGCCGAAGCGGCGGCAAGGGTGCTCGGCGTTAGCCAAGAGGTTGTGCTTATGGCGGCGGAAAGGTTGGTTATTTCCGAACGGCTTAAGAAGTTTAGCGTTGAGGATTACGATGCATACGCGCTAACCGAGCTTTATTCCGCCGAGGTATATATCGCCGCAAAGCTCAGTACGCTTGCGAGCTTTGAGTTCCCCTACGTTTTAGAGGGGCTTGACGAGCAAATTGCCGAGCTTGAAGCCCGAAACAACATAACCTATGCCCCCGAGCAAAAGGAAGCGATAAGTCGCGCGCTAACCGGCGGTGTTACGGTTATTACGGGCGGACCCGGCACAGGTAAAACAACGGTTATTACCGCAATTATAGAAATTTGCGATATTCTTAAATTTTCTTACGTTCTTGCCGCCCCAACGGGACGCGCGGCGCAAAGGATGTTCGAATCCTCCGGCAAGGAGGCAAAGACGATACACCGTCTTTTAGAGGCGAACGTCGGCGAGGGCGGAATTCATTCCTTCGCTCGCGACGAGGACAACCCCATTAACCAAAAGGTTATTATTATCGATGAAATGTCGATGGTAGATACCAACCTTATGGATGCGCTTTTAAAGGCGGTTAAAACGGGAAGCTATCTTATTTTAATAGGCGACCCCGACCAGCTACCCCCCGTTGGGCCGGGTAACTGTCTTAACGATATTATTAATTCCGAAAAGTTTAACGTTATTAAGCTCGATAAAATTTTTCGCCAAGCAGAGCAAAGCTTAATAGTTATGAACGCCCACGCGATAAACCGCGGGGAGATGCCGATTTTAAATTCGCGGGATAACGATTTTTTCTTTGTCGAAAAGCAATCGCCCGAGGAAATTTTAAACCTTTTAATTTCCTTTGTTTCGGAGCGACTTCCGAAGCGTTACGGCGTTAATCCGCTCGAGGATATTCAGGTTATCTCCTGCACGAGAAAGGGTGTTTTGGGAACAAAGGAGCTTAATTCGGTGTTCCAAAGCGTTCTTAACCCCAAATCCCACAAAAAAGCCGAAAAGAAATACGGCAACGCGGTTTTTAGGGTTGGCGACAAGGTTATGCAGATTAAAAACGATTATGACCTTTCTTGGAAGCGCGGAACCGTTTCGGGCATGGGCATTTTTAACGGCGACGTTGGAATTATTACCGAAATTGACGTGCGCGCGGAAAGCGTTACGGTTGAGTTCGACGGCAGAAGAACCGAATATGATTTTTCCCAATTAGAAGAGCTTGAGCACGCTTATGCGGTTACCGCGCACAAAAGCCAAGGCAGCGAATATAAAATCGTCGTTATTCCGGTTTTCGATGCACCGTTTCCGCTTATGACGCGCAATCTGCTTTATACCTCGGTTACGAGAGCAAAAAATATGGTTATTATCGTTGGCGGGTCGAAGTATCTTAACACGATGGTAAGCAACAACAGAATTCCGATTAGACATACGGCGCTTAAGCATTTATTGGCGCTTTTATGAAGTTAAACCAATTTTATCCCCAGAAATGCTTTGTTTGCAGATACCACGTCGCACCCGATGATTTTCCCATTTGTATTCATTGCGTTGCAAGAATGCAACGGTTGCTTTCGGCGCGTTGTATTAACTGCAACAAGCCCGCCTCGAGCTGTATCTGCGAGGACAAAACGAGGTGCTTGTTTTTCTATAAAAGCAGAACCTCTAAAATGCTTATTTGCCGCTTTAAATCCTATGCCGATAGGCGCATACTTCGCTTTGTTGCGCAGATGCTTATTGAAACGACAGGGATTAACCCAAAGCGGTTTGATGCGATTACCTACGTTCCGCGCTTACCGCGCAACAAAAGAAAAAGCGGGTATGACCATTCGAAATGGTTTGCGAAAGCGATTTCGGAGGTTTACGGGATACCGCTTTTGGACACGATGGTACGAAAGGGCGGCAAGGACCAAAAGATGCTTAGCCGCGAGGAGCGTATTAAAAACATTCGCGGGCGTTACAAGCCGAAAAACGCTCCGACCGAAAAATACAACCATCTGCTTCTTATAGACGACGTTCAAACAACCGGCGCAACGCTGGAGGCATGTGCCAAGGTTTTAAGAGAGCATTTTGCAAACCGCGTTACGAAGGCGTGTATTGCGAAAACCATAGTACCGAAGAAAAAACTTTAATTAAACGGAGCGACAAATGGCATTTGACTTTTTCCGTCCCGATTTGGCATACAACGATATATATTTATTAACCCCCTCTTCGCTTAAGGAGCTTGGGGTTAAGGGCATTGTTTTTGATATAGACAACACCATTGCGCCCTACGAGGTTATTCGTCCGACCGACGAGATGAACCGCTATTTTAACGAGCTTCGCGAGGCGGGGATTAAGATGGCTTTCGTTTCCAACAACAACGGAAGCAGAGTTACGACCTTTAACGAAAATCTTGGACTTTTCTATGTTTGTAAGGCGGGCAAGCCCTCGCCCAAGGGGGTCGAAAAATGCATTTCGCATTTTGGGCTTAGCAAGGACGAGGTTATTGCCGTCGGCGACCAGATTTTTACCGATTGTATTGCCGCCCACCGCGCAGGAATTAAGTTTATTTTGGTTAAGCCGATAAAGGACAAGGAAACCTTGTTCTTTAAGATAAAGCGCTATTTTGAGCGCCCGTTTGTTAAAAACCTTAAATGGCTTACCAAGCGCACCGTTTTTAAGCTAAAACGCGAAAGCAGCGGCAAGCGAAGACGGTTTAGAATTTTTAGAATTAAGCGAAGAAACAGAACGGAGGAAAAGCTATGAGCGCAAAATTCGGCCCCGGCGGGAATTCGGATTCCTTTAAGCTTGCGGGCGGAAAATCCACGTTGCAAGCACCCGGATTTGTTAAACGAATCGGGCTTGACGCTTATGAATACGAGGCAGGCAACGGCCTTTCGGCAAGCGAGGAGATGCTTGCGGGGATTGGGCTTAAGGCAAAGGAGCACGGTATTGCAATGTCCTTCCACACGCCTTATTTTATCTCGCTTTCCTCGGTAGAAAAGGAAAAGCGCGAAAAAAGCGTTGAATATATTAAGCAAAGCGCACACGCATCGAAGCTTTTGGACGCTAATATTATGGTCGTTCATTGCGGCTCTTGCGCGAAAATAAGCCGCGAAACCGCGATGGAATATGCCACCGAAACGCTCGAGCACGCGGCGCAGATGATGGACGATTGCGGGTTTAAAACCCTACTTGGTATCGAAACGATGGGCAAGGTTAACCAGCTTGGCACGCTTAGCGAGGTTTTAACGCTTTGTAAGATTTCCAAGCATTTCGCACCCGTTGTTGACTTTGGCCATCTTAACGCGCGCGACCAAGGTATTTTAAAGACCACCGACGATTTCAAGCGTATTTTCGATGAGATTGCCAACACGCTCGGCGCAGAATATGCCGAAAACCTACATTGCCATTTCTCTAAAATAATGTTTACCGAAATGGGCGAAAAGAAGCACCTTACCTTTGAGGACGATGTTTACGGGCCCGAGTTCGAGCCGCTTGCAAGGGCGATAGTCGAGCTTGGCGTTTCGCCTACGATAATTTGCGAATCTGCCGGAACACAATCCGACGATGCGCTTATGATGAAGAAGATTTATGAAGAAGCGCTTAAAAATTAAATTGCCAAAGCTTCCTAAAATAAGCAAAGCAACCGTTAAAAAGCTTTTTGTTATTACCGCGGTTTTGCTTACGCTTGCTCTTTTGTTCGTTGGGATTTGCAACGTTATTGTTATTGCAAGCGCGGCGGGCAGAACGGTTACGTTCGATGAAGCAAGCAAGCTTGGCGATATAGATTGTATTATCGTTCTCGGCGCGTTTGTTAAGGAGGACGGCTCGCTTTCAAACGTGCTTGACGAGCGCGTTAGGATGGGCGCACGGCTTTATTTAAACGGCGCGTCCGACCGAATTCTTATGAGCGGCGACCACACGCGCGAAAATTATAACGAGGTAGGCGCGATGAAGGCCCACGCCGCCGAGATGGGCATTGATAAAAACGCTATCTTTACCGACCACGCGGGCATAGACACCTACGATACGATGTACCGCGCACGCGACGTTTTTAAGGCAAAACGGGTTATAATAGTAACACAAAAGTTCCATCTATCACGCGCGGTATTTATTGCGCGCTCGCTTGGGCTGGATGCCTATGGCGTTGCCTGCGACGAGGGGTACAGATATCTTAACGTTATTACCGAGGCAAGAGAGATAGTTGCAAGAACCAAATATATTTTCGATGCGATTTTTAAGCCGAAGCCAAAGTTTTTGGGCGAGGCAATACCAATATGGGGAGAGGCGTCCTTATCGGACGGATGATTAAAATGAAATTTGATGAACTTACAATCCACACTACTACCGCGGGAAGCGAAATTGTTTCGGGCGTGTTATTCAACGAGGGTATAACCTGTTTTTCGGTTGACGACCCCCAGGACCTTGCGGACTTGCTTGAAAACCAATACGTTCCCGTAGATTACGTTGAGGACGGGCTCTACCGCGAGGGTGGCGACGTGCTTGTTCGCGTTTATTTGGCGCAAAACGAGCAGGGCAGAATTCAACAAGAGGGCATTTTGGCGGGTATTGAAAGATTAAAAGCCGAAAACGACGGTTGGATGGGCTCGCTCGAGGTTGAATTCTCGGTTAGCGATGAAAAGGATTGGGAAAATAATTGGAAGCAATATTTCCATCCGCTTCCCATCGGCGAGCGTTTTTTGGTCGTTCCCTCTTGGGAAAAGGCAGAGGACGAAAGCCGCGTTATTATTGAAATAGACCCCGCTTCCTCTTTTGGTACGGGCAGACACGAAACAACCTACCTTTGCCTTGAGGCGTTGGAAAATCTTTCTCCCGAAGGAAAAACCGTGCTCGATATGGGTTGCGGAAGCGGTATTCTTGGTATTGGCGCGGCGCTTTTGGGTTCTACTAATATCGACGCGGTTGATATAGATATGGTTGCCGCAAGAATTGCCGAGGAAAACGCCGAAAAGAACAACGTTGCCGACAAAATGAACGTATTTTGCGGTAACGTGCTTAGCGATAGGGCTTTTTGGGATTCCTTTGCTTGCAAGAAATACGATATTATTCTTGCCAACATCGTTGCGGATATTATAAGCGATATGCTTCCCTTGTTTAACTCCTGCCTTGCCGAAGGCGGCAAGCTGGTTTGCTCGGGTATTATTTCGCCCCGTAAGGAATTTGTTTTAGATGCGCTTGCCAACAACGGATTTGTTGTCGAGGAGCTTAAAGAAAAGAACGATTGGGTTGCTATTATATGCAAGAAAAAATAAAGAAATTTGCTTCCGCCGATGAGGAAATGCGTTGGTTGGAAGAAACGTTGGAATATAACTCTAAATTGTATTACGAGCTTGATGCGCCGATTATGCAGGACGAAGAATACGATGCACTTTTCCGCCGTCTTGTGGATTTGGAAAAGGAGCATCCCGAACTTGCATCCCCGAATTCTCCCACCCAACGTGTGGGCGGTAAGGTTTCGGAAAAGTTCGAAA
>JAZRTL010000255.1:0-2430 GCA_045652025.1 Eubacteriales bacterium | reverse complement strand
GCCCGCCTGCTCAACATGAGTGCCCAAAACCTCACGTAATGCCGCTTGAAGAAGGTGGAGAGAAGAGTGATTACGGCGGATAGCATCGCGTCTTTCAACGTTAATAGATGCCTTTGCAGCGCCCTTTTCAATACTACCCTCAATAACCGTACCGATATGCAAATACTGCCCTTCGGGAGTCTTTTGGGTATCCTCAACCGCAAACTTACCGTTAGCAGTTACAATAATACCCGTATCGCCAACCTGTCCGCCGCCTTCTGCGTAGAAGGTTGTCTTATCAAGAATTACAGTTGCCTTACCTGCGGAAAGAACACCAACGTCTTCGCCGTTAGCAATAATATATTCTACGTTACAATCACATTCGTTTTCGGTGTAGCCAACAAACTCGGTTGCCTTGGATTTATCGATCATCGACAACGCGTCGCCTGCCCAACCTGCATCGATATTAGCTCTCGCCTCACGTGCACGCTTCTTTTGCTCCTGCATCAAAGCACGGAACTCCTCTTCGTTAACCTCAATTCCCTTTTCCTCGGTAATTTCCTTGGTAAGATCAATCGGGAATCCATAGGTATCGTAAAGCTTAAACACGTTTTCGCCGGAAAGAACCTTCGCTCCGCTTGCTTCTGCTTCCGCAATCATCTTTTCAAGAATCGCAAGACCTGCATCAAGCGTTTGAGCGAAACGATCTTCTTCTGCTTTAATAGTCTTTTTAATATACTCCTTGCGCTCTGCAAGCTCGGGATAAGCTTCGCAGTTATTTGCAATTACAACATCGCAAACTTCACCAAGGAAGGTACCGTTAATGCCCAAAAGTCTGCCGTGGCGTGCCGCGCGTCTTAATACGCGACGAAGGATGTAACCTCTACCCTCGTTAGAAGGAATAACGCCGTCTGCAATAAGGAAGGTAGCTGTTTTGATATGGTCGGTTATAACGCGAATCGAAACGTCGTTATCCGCCGCACTACCCTTATATTCCTTGCCGCAAAGCTCGCAAACCTTATTAAGAATGCTTCTGTTGGTATCAACCTCAAAGAGATTACCAACGTCCTGCATTACGCAAGCCAAACGCTCAAGACCCATACCGGTATCGATGTTGGGGTTAGCCAAACGAGTATAAGTACCCGCGCCATCGCTATCGAATTGGGTAAATACAATGTTCCAAACCTCGATAAATCTATCGCAATCGCAACCAACCTTACAATCGGGCTTGCCGCAACCGTACTTTTCACCACGGTCGAAATAAATTTCGGAGCAAGGGCCGCAAGGACCGGAGCCGATTTCCCAGAAGTTATCGTCTTTACCGAATCTAACGATTCTTTCGGCAGGAATGCCGTTCTTAACCCAAATATCAAAAGCTTCATCGTCTTCTAAATAGATACTGGGATACAAACGGTCTTCGGGAATTTCCATAACCTTAGTAAGAAACTCCCAAGCCCACGGAATTGCTTCTTCCTTAAAATAATCACCAAACGAGAAGTTACCGAGCATTTCAAAGAACGTACCGTGGCGCGCAGTTTTACCAACGTTATCGATATCAAGTGTACGAACGCACTTTTGACAAGTGGTAACGCGCTTACGCGGCGGAACACGTTCGCCCGTAAAATATTTTTTTAGCGGTGCCATACCCGCGTTAATAAGCAAGAGCGAATCGTCGTCCTGCGGAACAAGCGGGAATGAATTTAAGCACAAATGTCCTTTACTTTCAAAAAATTCAAGATACTTTTTACGAATTTCATTAAGAGAGATGGGCTTCATTTTATAAAATCCTTTCAGAATTTAAAATCATTTATTCGGATACTTCTTCCGAAGCATCAATAGGTTCGATTATAATTGCCTCTATATCCTTAGAGGTGCTCCAACGAAGATTATTATCCTCGCAATATTTATATGCGTTTGTGTTCTCGGGACAAATCAAAACAACGTCCTTGCTGTTTTCAAAAGCTCTTGCACCGAGGTTAATATCGGCATTTTCGAAGGTTACAAACTCTAAAGCCTTGCATTCCGCAAAAGCTAAATCACCTACAGAGGTTACGTTGGAAGGAATTACCATTTCCGCAAGCTTTTCGCAATAGGAAAACGCTCTTACACCGATAGCGGTAACGCTTTCGGGAATTACAACGGTAGTAAGCGAAGTACAATGGTTAAAACAGAAATCGGGCAATTCGGTAACGCCTTTTCCGATAACAACGTTCTCCAACGAATTACACCAACCGAAAGCTCTCGTTTCGATCCTTTCGACCGTATCGGGAATTACGATAGTCTTTAATGCATCGGCGTAATAGAACGCGCTCGATTCGATAGTCTTAATCGATTCGGGAATAGTTACGGACGTTATAGCAGTTTCAAAAAAGCAAAGCGAGCCGATTGTTGTAACCGTTTTGCCTTCTATTTCATCGGGGATAACAACCTCGGTTTCATCGCCAACATATT
>JAZRTL010000254.1:0-2456 GCA_045652025.1 Eubacteriales bacterium | reverse complement strand
ACGGCGAGCTTTTAGCGGTAGACGGGCTTGATTTGGAAATTAAGGCGGGCGAGCTGTTTTCGCTTTTGGGCATTAACGGCGCGGGCAAGACGACGACGATAAAGATGCTAACTTGTTTAACCAAAGCGAGCGAGGGCAACGCTTTTATAGGGCCTTACAGTATTTCGGAGCATCAAAAGGATATAAAGCGCATACTTGGCGTTTCGCCCCAAGAAACCGCGGTAGCCCCTAACCTTTCGGTTAAAGAAAACCTTGAGCTTATTTGCGATATACATTCCTTTTCCAAAGAAAAGAAGGAAGAAAGGATTTTGGAGATTACCAACCAATTTGAGCTTGGCGCAGTTTTAAAGCGCAAGGCGGGAAAGCTTTCGCACGGGTGGCAAAGGCGACTTAGCATTGCGATGGCTTTAATTAGCGAGCCGAAGGTTTTGTTTTTAGACGAGCCGACGCTTGCGCTTGACGTTATTGCAAGGCGGGAGCTTTGGGAGCAGATACGCGCGCTTAAGGGCAAGGTTACCATTATTCTTACAACACATTATATGGAAGAAGCCGTTTCGCTTTCCGACCGCATCGGAATTATGAAAAACGGCAAGATGCTTGCGGTAGGAACGGCAGACGAGCTTATTAAAAGAACAAGCGCAGACGATTTTGAAAGCGCGTTCGTTAAAATTGTTACGGAGGGCGGAATATGAGAGCGTTAACCTTTAGCAAAAGATGTGCAAAGGAAATATTGCGCGACCCTATTAACCTTGGCTTTAGCTTGGGGTTTCCGCTTGCACTATTACTTCTTCTTAGCGTAATCCAAGCGAAGATACCCGTAGAGCTTTTTGGAATAAACGAGCTTGCGCCGGGGATTACGGTTTTTGGGCTTTCGTTTTTAACCTTATTTTCGGCAACGCTAATTGCAAGGGACCGCGAAAGCGCGCTTTTACAGAGGTTATACACCTCCCCGCTTAGCGAGCTTGATTTTATTATCGGTTATATGATACCGATTTTACCGATTGCGATAGCGCAAACGATAGTTTGTTATATTTTCGCTATCCCGCTTGGGCTTACTTTAAGCGTTAACGTTATCTACGCGATTATCGGTATTATTCCGATTTCGATTTTTTATATTTCCTTAGGGCTTTTATTCGGAAGTATTTTGGGAATTAAGCAGGTTGGCGGTATTTGCGGTGCGCTGCTTACCAACCTTTCGGCTTGGCTTTCGGGCGTTTGGTTTGACCTATCTCTTGTCGGCGGTGCTTTTAAGGCGGTTGCATACGCGCTCCCGTTCGTTCACGCGGTAGAGCTTGAAAAGGCGTTATTCAACGGCAATTTTAGCGAAATTTTACCGCATCTTGCGCCGATTATTATATACGCCGCTTTAACGACGGCTTTGGCTATTTTATGTTTTTTAAGACAAATGAAAAGGCAATAGGGTTTTTAGATGAAATACAAATTAATTATCGACAAAGCCGCGGAAGAGGAAATTATTGCGATTGTGCATTCCCCGTCCGCGCTTACCGAAAGGATAGAAAATCTTGTTAGAGAATATTCGGGTATTGACGGTATTTTTGGTTTTCGCGACGACGAGATGAGAAAGCTTTTATTTAACGAGATTGAATGTATTACCATAATCGACAGAAAGGTTATCGCGATAGACTGTCAAGGGGTTAAATACAGAATTCAGGACCGACTTCGCGATTTAGAGGATATACTTCCCTCTTATTTTATCCGTATTAACAAATCCTCGCTTGCGAACGAGCATTGCATTGAACGGTTTAAAACGGCTTTTAGCGGTGGGGTTGATGCGATATTTAAATGCGGATTTAAGGAATACGTTTCGAGAAGGTGTTTTGCCGAAATAAGAAAGAGGTATGAAGGTATATGAAAAATTTTATTGTTGAATTTTTGCGACGCGGTATGATCGGTTGCGGTTTTGGACCGTTGGTGCTTGGGGTCGTTTATTTAATATTGCATAGAAACGGCGCGGCAGAAGTATTGGCGGTAAATGAGGTTTACACCGAAATATTTACTATATCCGCGCTTGCTTTTATTGCGGGCGGACTTAACGCGCTTTACCAAATAGATCGACTCCCCTTAGCTGTTGCAATATTAATACACGGCGCGGCTTTATATTTATGCTATTTGGTAACCTATTTGGTGAACGGTTGGTTAGATTTTACCCTAACGCCGATTTTGGTGTTTACGGGCATATTTTTAGCCGGATATTTGGCGATTTGGGCGGTAATTTATTCTATAATTAGAAAGCGCACGGCAACTATTAACGAAAAGCTTAGACAAAAGCAAAATATGGAAAATTAAGAAAAGCCCTTGATTTTTATGATCAAGGGCTTTCTTTACGTAAACTCTGATTTACAGACATTCCGCGATGATATGGCAAACCTCAAAAAGAACAAAAAAAGAACGAAGCGCTTGCTTCGTTCTTTTTGGTGACCCGTAGGAGAATCGAA
>JAZRTL010000253.1:0-2942 GCA_045652025.1 Eubacteriales bacterium | reverse complement strand
CAGGTTCGGGAACGATGTCAACGAAATTACCGAGTTTATCGAAAACTACAATTCTTGCGTTACCTGTATCGGCAACGTAGATTTCTTCTTCGTTAACGAAGATACCGTTAGGGTTGTTCAAGCTATCAGGAACACCGAACTTGTTGGTAAATTCGCTAATGATGAGGCGAACGTTGAAGTTTTCATCGGTAACAACGATCTGGTTGCTACCGGTATTTGCAATATAAACATGGCCAAGCTCATCAACGAAGATATCCTTGGGCATATTCAAACCGGTAAAAATTTCACTACCGGCATAAAGCAACTTTGCATTGCTGCTTGCGCCACCCTCGGGCTGAAGCGACTCCAACAACGTAGCGGAGCTAATTACCTTAACAGGAGTGTAAGCATCGGGGCTACGCTGCATCATGCCATCAACACCGTACGTATAAGTGGTGTACGGAGTGATAGCGCTTGCGGAGATAGTGCCAATAAGCATTATCAATGCAAGTCCGACAAGCAGCACTTTTGTGATTTTGCTATTCATACACAATCCCCTTTCTTAGTCCTTCATACCGGATGCGGACATAGTAGTAATAACGTTACTTTGAGTGATGACGAATACGGTGATAGGTACGATCATCATAATAACGGTAGATGCTGCGGATACACCGGAGAGCGCGATACCTGCAGTAACAAGCTGACCGATAGCATAGTTAAAGGTCTTAAGCTGTTCGCTGTAGATATACATACTTGCGCCCATGTTCCACAAATCTTTAAATACGAAGATGATAAGCGTGATCCATGCGGGCTTAACCATCGGCATTGCGATCTTCCAGAAGATGAGGTTTTCGCCTGCACCCTCAAGACGAGCACTTTCGAGAACCGAATCGTTAACCGAGGTTTCCATAAACTGCTTCATCAAGTAAAGACCGAAGGTAGTACACCAAGCGGGAACGATAACTGCCAAGTAGCTATCTACCCAACCCAAGATAGACATGGTAAGGAAGTTGGTGATACCGGTAACGGTAGCGTTAAACATAAGAGAATATACAACTACCGAGAACAAGAACTGTCTGCCGGGGAACTTGATTTTAGCAAGTGCATAAGCAGCATAGGAAGCAAGAATTACGTTACCAAAGGTACCTGCAACCGAGATAAACACGGTGTTAAATATGTATCTCGAGAAGGGCACCCAAGATTTGTTCATAAGGTTGAACAAGTCGGTAAAGTTCTTTGTTGTGGGACTCATAACAAAGAAGCGAGGCGGGAATACGAACAATTCATCGAGCGGCTTTAAGGACTGACAAATTGCGTAAACCAAAGGAAGAACCATTATAACCGCTACGATAGCGAGCATAATGAATATACCTACGTCGCCACCCTTAGAACGGTTAATAGATCTTGTAAACTGAGTTTTGTTTCTTAATCTTTTGTTGCGGTAGTCAACGTATTTTACTTTCAATTCCTGAAACGACATATTACGTACCTACCTTTCTTAGCATCTTGGTAACCAACATATTCGCACCAATCATCATAAAGAAGAGGATGGTTGCGATAGCCGAGGCGTAACCCATTTCAAATCTTTGTCCGCCGTAGTCATCAAGATGGTGCATGATTGTATGAGCGCAGTAGTTCGGGCTGGGGAAACCAACGAGAGCGGTAATAACGCCACCGAAGCCGAACGAACCGGTGATCGCAAGGATCGCACCAAGCATCATCTGAGGACGCATGGTAGGCAACGTGATATACCAAAGCTCTTGCCAACGGTTCTTAACACCGTCAACCGCACCTGCTTCATAAAGCGATTTATCAACAACCTGGAAGCCCGCGATAAACGTAAGGAACGAAGTACCGAGAGAGGTCCAAAGTGCAACCGCGATAATAAGCGGGAAAATATATTTTTCGTCCTGGAACCAAAGAACAGGTTGGTTAAGCAAGCCGAGCTTAATACCCCAAGCGTTAACGAAGCCGTATTGGTCGGAGGAGAAGAATATAGTCCAAATCAAGTAAACCTGACCGGAAATAGAGGGAGCATAGAACATCAAGGTCGCAACCGCTCTTATCTTAGGACGAAGCTCGTTGATAAACCAAGCGAACAACATAGACAAAAGGTAAGAACCGGGACCGGTGATTGCCGCAAACTTTAAGGTGTTCAAAATTGCGGAAATGAAGATATCATCATCAAGGAACAATCTAATATAGTTGTCCATGAATACGAAGGTAGGAAATTCAAGAAGGTTAAACGTTGTGAAGCTTAGAAGGAAGGACAAGATAACAGGGAGAACTGTAAAGATAAAGAACAATACAAAAAACGGAGCACACATAAAGTAGCCGACTTTATTCTTCTTTATTTCGTTAAGAGTCCACTGAAGACGAGTCATATCACTTCTAATGACGGCTTTTTCTCTTGCCATTTAATTTACCTCCTTCCATCCCAATCGGAATATTTTGCTTTTACTGCATCAACCATTTCTTTAATGGTAGTTGCAGTAGGTAAGCCGAACTCGCTTCTCTTACGAGCAAGCTCAGCGTTAATATCGGGTATATAAGATTGAAGTTCTTCAACGGGGTCCGCATCATTGTTAACTACGTCAAGGAACGCGAACGAAGTATAACGGCCGATAATATAGCTACCGGGATATTCAGGAGTACAAGCAACTGCCTTGAACTGCGAGAAGAGGTTGTTATATTCTTCGGTGGACCAAGCCATATTCGAAAGAGCGTTCATATTAGAGGTAGGTTGCTTTGCAGAGGGACCGAGAAGCGCTACCATTTCGTTACCGTAGATACTTTGGATTTCGGAGCTTAGATACCATTGCATAAATGCCCAAGAACCAAGAGCTACATCCTCCTTATCGCTTACGGAGTTCATAAGCATAATAGTGGTGATAGCACCTATGGTAACGTTATTGATTTCTTGAGTGAGCTCATCTGCAGTACCGGGAAGAGGAGTGAATTCC
>JAZRTL010000252.1:0-3186 GCA_045652025.1 Eubacteriales bacterium | reverse complement strand
CTGACGTTAAAGTCAACCGCAGTCCAGCTCGTTCTGTTGCCGCTGCTTGCGGGGTCTGTGCCATCGTCAAGGTATTTCCAAACGCTTTGCAGAGAAACTAATTGGGTTCCCGTCGCTTTTGTGTCGGTTGCCGAGGTTATCGGGGTAATGCTTGTCGCAAAAACGCCAAACAATAAAACCAAAGCGACCGCTATTGCCGAAAATCTTTTAGTGTTCATAAGCATCTCCTTTATTTTAATAACAATATTCTACCATATCCCGCGCTATAATACAATATACATTTTATATCAAAAGAGGGGTGGCTAAATGTTTAATTTCCTATTGTGAAGTAATTGCATTTGTGATAAAATATAAAAAAACATAAACGGAGAACAAGCTATGTTCGATGCAGTAAAAGTTAAAAACGAATGTGTAAATTGGATAAAGCAATTTTTTGCCGAAAACGGCCCTAACTGTAACGCCGTTGTCGGTATTTCGGGCGGTAAGGATAGCTCGGTTGTTGCCGCGTTGTGTGCCGAGGCGCTCGGAAAGGATCGCGTAATAGGCGTTTTAATGCCCAACGGCGACCAAGCGGATATAGATATGTCTTATAAATTGGTCGAGCATCTTGGCATAAAGCATTACGTTGTTAATATAAATACTGCTGTTTCGGGCTTAAGGGATGCGCTTCCGCTAACCCCGACCGACCAATGCCTAACTAATATTCCCCCAAGAATTAGAATGGCAACTCTATATGCCGTTTCTCAATGCTGTAACGGCCGCGTTGCAAATACCTGTAATCTGTCGGAGGATTGGGTCGGCTATTCAACCCGCTATGGCGATGCGGCGGGTGATTTTAGCCCGCTTTCGCGCTTGACTGTCCAAGAGGTTAAGGCGGTAGGCGAATCGCTCGGATTGCCAAAGGATTTGGTCGAAAAGGTTCCTATCGATGGGCTTTGCGGTAAAACAGACGAGGAAAATCTTGGCTTTACCTATGCCGAGCTCGACCGCTATATCCGAACGGGCGAAATAGAAGATACCGCTAAAAAGGAACGTATCGACCGCTTGCATAAGCAAAATTTGTTCAAGCTAAAGCTAATGCCTATCTTTGAACCGAATATCCCTTCGGCAATAGAATAATTAAAAAACAACGCTTCTCAAAAGGGAAGCGTTGTTCCTTTATTCGCCTTCCTCGGTGCTCCAATCGAGCCGATTGTAATACCGCTAACGTAATCGAAAAAATCAAGCTGTGCAACCTGCTTGTGCCCCATAACCTTTGTGATAATAAATAAAGCAACGACCGAAATAATTTTAATGATTTCCATTTTCGTTCCACCTGCCGTTTTTTATTGTTTGGCGTATAACCGCCGAATATTCATACTAAAAAGCATTGAAGCGGCGAAGAAAATGTGATATAATATATAATTAATAAAGAAATAAACCTTAAATCAAACGCGATTAATTCCTAAAGCCGAATAAACGGAAGGATAAATCAATTATGAATTTTAAAAATAACCCCGCTTTGTCGAAAAACGGTAAATTTAAGGGTATAAGCACGTCGCGACCAAAGCCGAAGTTTTCTCTTTCCACAACGCAAATAATCCTGCTTAGCTTTCTAATAACTATTTTGCTCGGTAGCGTGCTGCTGTCCTTGCCGATAAGCTCGGCTAACGGGAAACCTGTTTCGTATATCGATGCTTTGTTCACCGCAACTACCGCAACCTGCGTAACGGGGCTTGTAACCGTAACAACTGCTACCGCTTGGAGCGTTTTCGGACAAGTAGTAATTTTACTTCTAATCCAAATCGGCGGACTTGGGGTAATAACAATAATGTCGGGCTTTATGCTAATGCTCCAAAAGAAGATGGGCATCGGCGACCGCCTTCTAATCCAAGATGCCTTTAACCTAAATACAATGTCAGGCCTTGCAAAATTCATAAAAAGCGTATTGCTCGGAACGTTCGTTATCGAATCAATCGGCGCGTTAATGTATATGTCGGTTTTCGTTTCGGAATTTGGCGCAAGGGGCGTTTGGATTTCTGTGTTTAATTCGGTTTCCGCCTTTTGTAACGCGGGTATCGATATAATCGGCGAAAATAGCTTGGTCAACTATGCAACCAATCCCGTAATTAATATAACAACGTCCTTCCTAATAATCTTCGGCGGTATAGGATATATCGTCTGGTGGGACGTTTTAAGGGTGCTAAAATCTCGCACAATCAAAAAAAGAAAAATGCTAAAGCATTTAACACTCCAATCTAAAATCGCAATAACCTCAACGCTCTGCCTAATAATAGGCGGTGCTATCGCCGTTTTCGCTTGCGAATATAATAACCCCCAAACAATCGGCGATATGAGCTTGGCTAATAAAATCCAAGCTTCGCTTTTCCAATCGATAACAACGAGAACCGCGGGATTTGCAACCGTACCGCAGGAGAATTTAACCTCTGCCGGCTCGCTTGTTTCGTTAATTCTAATGTTTGTCGGCGGCTCTCCCGTCGGTACTGCGGGCGGTGTAAAAACCGTTACCGTCGTCGTGCTTTTGTGTTCTGCAATCGCAACGATTAAAAACAAAAACCAAGCAACTGTATTTAACCGAATGCTATCAACCGATTCAATCCGCAAAGCCGTTGCGGTTGTTTCGATGTTTACTGTCGTTATGCTCGTTTCTACCGTTGCGCTCGCGATGTCAACCGATGCCCCCGTTATTAGCGTTATATACGAATCGGTCAGCGCAACCGCAACCGTAGGGCTTTCAAAAAACCTAACCCCAAGCTTGTCGCTTTGCGGGCGGTTAATAATCATCGCAACTATGTATTTTGGTAGGGTAGGGCCTATCTCGCTCGCCGTTGCGCTCGGAAGTAAGAGCGCAAGCCAAAATCTAATTTCAGATCCGATAGAAGAAATTAACGTTGGTTAAAGGAGTAAATTATGAAGAAGAATAAATCCTATGCGGTTTTCGGACTTGGCAGATACGGTAACGCTATCGCTAAGGAGCTTGTAAATAACGGTGCCGAGGTTATCGCAATCGATTCCAACCAAGATATAGTTAACGAAGCTGCGGCTTATCTCCCTATTTGTAAATGTGCCGATGTAACCGATGCCGAGGTAATAACCCGCTTGGGTATTTCGGATATCGATACGGTTATCGTTTGTATGGCGGGCAATCTCGAAGCCGCTATAATGGCTGTAACGCTTTGTAAGGAG
>JAZRTL010000251.1:0-4411 GCA_045652025.1 Eubacteriales bacterium | reverse complement strand
CGATTATGGTCGGTAGCGCGGTTAAGGCAAGTGAATTTCTTGTCGACCACGATAAGCGCTATTTTGCGGGCATAAAGCTTGGTATTACAACCGATACCGAGGATATTACCGGCAACGTTATTTCGAGCTTTGACGGAGCGTTACCGAGCTTTGAGGAGTTTAAACGCGTTGCAAAGTCGTTCGAGGGCGAGATTATGCAAACTCCCCCGATGTATTCTGCGCTTAAGGTCGGCGGCGTTAAGCTGCTTGACCTTGCACGCGAGGGCGTTACCGTTGAGCGCAAGGCGAGAAGGGTTAATATCTATTCCTTAGAGCCGCAAGAGGCAAACGGCGAATTCTTTTTGGACGTTGCCTGCTCGCGCGGGACGTATATCCGCACACTTTGCGCTGATATCGGCGAGCGTCTTGGTTGCGGAGCTTGTATGTCGTCGCTTACTCGCACAGAGGTTGGCGTTTTTAAGCGCGAGGACGCGATTGTGTTCGATAACCTTAACGATATGTCGCGCGAGGAAATTCTTTCCCACCTTATCCCCGTTGAATCGATGTTTATGCATCTTCCCGAGGCGCGTCTTGACGAATTTTTTAACCGTCTTTATTTCCACGGCGAGAAAATTCGGTTAGGCAAGCTACGCGGGATTAACGGCGAAACGGGCGATTTGTTTAGAGTTTACGATAACGAAGGGTTCTATTCGCTTGGCGAGATTATTGAACAAGACGGAAAGAAATTTTTTAGACAAAAGAAATTGTTTAAATAATTCCTCCTACCCATTATTACATATTTAGACAAACGAGATGTGCTATTATATTAGCACATCTTTTGTTTTTTTTGATTTTAGTTTGATTTTAAGGTAATTTGGGGTTGAAAATGGATTTGGGAACGAGAAAAAAGGAAAAGGTAACTATTTTGGCGCTTGATGAGCTTGCGCCAAACCCGTTACAACCAAGAAGGCGGTTTGATGACGATGAAATGCGCGCGCTTTCCTTAAGCATTAAAAAATACGGTGTTATCCAACCCGTCGCGGTAAAGCGGATTGAGAATTTACCGTTCCCGATGCCGAAAACGACCGCAAAATACGAAATTATAGCGGGCGAGAGGCGTTGGCGCGCCGCGAAATTGGCAGGGTTAACGCATATTCCCTGTATTGTTTTCGATGCCGACAGAAGCCATTCGGCGATGATGGCGTTGGTCGAAAACATCCAGAGATGCGACCTTTCGTTTTTCGAGGAGGCGCTCGCAATGCAAACGCTATTATTAATGACCGAAAAAACCCAAGCCGAGCTTGCGAGCGCGCTTTCTATTTCGCAATCGACGCTTTCGAACAAAATACGGCTTTTAAAGCTTTCGGAGCGCGAACGGCTTATGGCGATGGAAAATAATTTTTCGGAACGGCATTGCCGCGCTTTAGTTAGGTTCGAAACCGAGCGCGAGCGACGACCTATTATGTTAAAAATTATAAACGAAAAGCTTTCGGCAAAGGAAACCGAAAGCTTGGTAGAGCAAATTTTAACCTCCTCTTCCCCGCCGCCCGAGCGAAAAATCAAGCCGCACAAAAGGATAAAGGGCTATATTAAGGACCTAAAGCTTTTGTTTAACACGCTCGACAGATCGGTTAAATTGCTTAACCAAGCGGGTTATAGCGCGATTTGGGCAAAGCAAGAGCAAAACGACGAGATGGAAATTACAATTAAAATAAGGCATAAATAGAAAAACTGCACCTTTTGTTGTAAAGCTAATCACAACTATTGGTGCAGTTTGATTTTATTTCTTGCTTTTGTTTTTGATTATAATAATTACAACCAAAATAACCACAAGCGCTATACCGATAATCCAAGCCCAATTTATCCAGCTATCGCCGTAGGTAACGAGCGAGCTTTGGGAATTCGGGATAGCGGTATCCTCGGGAGAAATCGTTACGGTTTCGCAAAGCGCGGTAACCGAAAGCGAGATGCAAAACAAAATTGCAAGAAGTACAGAAATATATTTTTTCATAATTATCTCCTATTTTTAAGCCAAGGATATATAACGCCGATAGCTCCGTCGGGGACAGTTCCGGCAAGGTTTTTATCGTATTTAATAAGCTCTCTTGCATAGGTCGAGCTTATATGAATAAAATGATTGTCTGCGGGCAAAATAACGGTTTCCAAATCGCTAAGGCCCTTATTAATTACGTACAAGCTTCTTTCGTAATCGAAATCGCTACCGCTTCGCGCACCGCGAACGATAACGGGGTTTTCGTATCTTTTACAAAAATCGGCAAGCATACCCTCGCAAAACTCAACCTGAACGTTTTGGAGCTTTTCAACGCTTGCTTTTACCGATTCCAAGCGGATTTCATCGGGAAGAAGATTGTTCTTTGAGGAATTAACCGAAACCGCAACCACAACGCGTTCGAACAAACGCGATGCACGCGTTATAATATTCCTATGTCCAACGGTTATCGGGTCGAAGGTGCCGGAAATTATAGCAGTTCTCATTCCGATTCCTCCTCGGGCAAGCGTATCATCGTAACGTGGCTCTTGCCATAACGGTAAAGCTTAAAGCTCCAACCGTCGATAGGGGTCGGGATACCGTCCTTATCCGATTCGCAAACGATAATCGCGCCGGGAGCCAAAATATCCGAATTTTTGATTTTTAACAAAACCTCGTCGATAATGTCCTTTGCATAGGGCGGGTCGAGAAAAACAAGCCCGAACTTTTCCTTACCCTTTGCACCGCGAAGATATTCCTTCCAATCCGAAGTGATAACGCGGCATTGCTTCATTAGCTTTGTTTTGGTAGCGTTTTCTTTAATAATTTCGCAAGCGGCGCGCGAGCTATCAACGATAACCGCTCTTTCCGCCCCGCGCGAGAGCGCCTCCAGCGCAAGCTGACCGCAACCGCCAAAAAGGTCCAAAACAATTCTATCGTGAAGCTCGAACTGTATTGCCGAAAAAATGCCTTCCTTGCACATTTCGGTAGTAGGTCTTGTATCGTTTCCCTCGAGGGTTTTTAGCTTAGTTCCCCTCGCCATTCCCGTTATTATTCTCATCGTTTTCCTTTCCGAAGTATTCCACTATTTTCTCGGCAACGTCCTCGCTAATACCCTTAACGCTTAAAAGCTCTTCCTTTGTAGCATTTTTAAGGTTACCGAGCGTTCCGAAATGAAGCATTAAATCGTTCGCGCGTTTTGCGCCAACACCCTTAATTTCGGTTAAGCTGCTCTTTTTAACGGCGTTGCGCCGCTTCGCATCCATAAGCGAAAGCGAATAGCGGTGTACCTCCTCTTGTATTTTATAAATGAATACGAACGCGTCCTGACGTGTTATAAGCGATATTTCGTTCTCACCGTCGGTGAGCGTTCTTGTTTTATGGTGTTCATCCTTTACCATACCAAAGATTGGTATTAAAATCCCCATCTCGTTTAGTACGGATGCAACTCGCTTTACCTGATTATTTCCGCCGTCAATTAGAATTAAATCGGGATATTCCCAACCCGCTTCATCGGGGTCATGGGAAAACCTTCTTCTAATACATTCCTCCAACGCGCCAAGGTCGTTACCGTCGCTAACGGTTTGGATATTAAACCCGCGGTATTTCTTTTTACAAAACACACCGTGGTCCAAAACTATCATACCGCAGCTTGTATATTCACCCGCAGAATGAGAAACGTCATAGGATTCTATCCTATCCGGCAAAACCGACAAGCCAAGCAGGTTCGCAAGCGACATCAGAAAATCCTTTTTTCTGTCCTCGCCCGCGCGTTTATGAACGAGCAGCTGCTTTGCATTTTCGCTTGCCCTATGCACGAGCGCGCGCATATCGCCGCGTTCGGGTACGGCAACCGAAACCTTATATTCCGCCTTTTGACAAAGCCAATCGGTTAAAAGCTCTTTATCTGCATCCTCTAAATTATAATCGATATAAATCCTTTTCGGGATATATCCGCGCAGCTCATAATAGCGCTGGAACAGCGAAACGAGCGAGGAGCTGCTTATAATTTCATCCGCGCCAAAGAAGAAGCTTTCGCGGTCGACTATCGCACCGCCGCGAACGAACAAAAGCGAAACCGCGCTACCCAAATCGTCGGCATAGATACCGATTATATCGGCTTCGACGTTGGGCGCACAAACAATCTGTTGGCGCTCATTAAGCTTTTTAATTGCATAAATACAATCGCGAAGCTTACTTGCAAGCTCGAAATTTAGGTTTTCCGCCGCGAGATTCATATTCTCCTCTAAATCGGCAATTAGCTTTTTACCGTCGCCCTTAAGCAACGAAGCGGCGCGGGAATAAAGCTCGCGGTATTCCTCTTTCGTAACGTTGCCCTTAACGCAAGGTGCCAAGCACCTACCTATATGGAAGTTAAGGCAAGCTCTGCCCTTCCCGATATCCTTCGGAAACTCCTTATTACAGGTGGGCAAGCAGAACGCC
>JAZRTL010000250.1:0-2526 GCA_045652025.1 Eubacteriales bacterium | reverse complement strand
TATTGATTAACGATTTCATCGAGCGTCTTTAAAATTTCCTTTAAGCTATTTAGGTTTGTAACCTTTATATCGAAATCGATATTTTGACCCTTACTTCCGAAAACCGCTTCGCAATTTTTTATATGCTCGCTCATTTCCTCGTATGTATCGCCGATATAAACGACGCGTTCGGGGCGATATGCCAAGCAAGCGACGATATTTCTAAGAACGTTTTGATCGAAAAACTCAATATATGTCATAATTAAAATACTACTTTCTAAGCTCTGCTCTTATAGTTAACAATTCTTCTTTTTCTATTTGCTCGTCCGCTACATTGATTTGAAGGTTTAGATAATCTAAATATTGTTGTTTATCGGCACAAGCATATAAAAGCGAAAACTCATCGTATATTGTTTGGAAGGCGGATACTGCTTTAAAGCATTTTGGACATTTTGTTATATGGGTGTTGACGTATGACGCGAGCTCGAGAGAAGCTTGATTAAACTCGGTCATAGTAACAAAATCCAATATTTCATCAACTGTTAGATGTGTCATCCTTATATCCCCTTTCTTCGATTTCTTTAAACCTTTTATTGATTACGGCATCCATACGGTTTACCCAATCGCTAACAGATTTTTTGCCGTTTTTTTCGCCCTTGAACAACATAAAAAATTCGTTAAACGGAACCTCGCCAAAGGAACGCTCGTCGTACCTTTGGGAAAGCTCGGTATTTAAAATTCTTTTATGCTCTTCGGTAAAGCGAAGCCAGTTAAAGCGTTGTGCAAGGCGGTTTACCTCTTGGTAAAGCTCGCAAAGCGGTGCGAGCGTGAAGCGATTTAAAAGCTCTTCGTTTGCGTTAATTCTATCGGTTCCCAAATCGAGAACGTACAAGGATTGGAGCAACCAAGAAAGAACCTTATAAACGCGAGCGCCCGACTTAACGGCAATATCGAACATTATATTTATTATATCCTCGTTTTCCACAGGATATTTTTCGTTCTTTGCAAGATAGGAATATTTAGGGTCGTCAATATCGACCGTTTTGGTCGAAAAGACGCGTTCCTTTTTATAGGTGGCTCTTTTAACGTTATCCGCAACGGTAAAAAGCCAGCGTTGGAAGCCGACAGGGTCGTTATTAACCGGTCCCTCGGGGCCATCCTTTAGAAGAAACTTTGTAACGGTGATTTGTATTAAGCGGAGATATATATTTTGCATTACTTCGTTGGCAATATCTTCCGCCTTGTTATAGCCGTCGAGCTCGACAAAGCACAGAAAATGGATATGGTCGCTTAAGGTCTTCTTTGCGATACGGCAAAGCATATCCGCGCTCGATTTTTCATCATCGAGCAGCTCATCGACCATTATCTGAAACTCTTCTTCGGTAAATCGTAACATATTTTCTCCTTTCAAACTTAAAACCTACACTTATAGACAGATTTTAACACAACAGATTAAACAAATCAAGCAAAAAGATGCGGTATTATTACAATACCGCATTTTTATTTTGGTTTACTCGATTAAAAGCGCGAACATTGAGTTTATTTCCTCATCGCTCGGCTCGGTTTCGGTCGTTTGGTATCGGCGTTTTGCTCTTACAATACGGTTTAAGACCATACATTGACGTTTATTTATTGCGCCGAAATATAAGTTGTTATATTCATAAATCAGTTTATGATTCAACAGTTGGGTAACCATTTCCTGAACGTCGCAATCCTCGTCCCTAATATCTCGCGTTAATTCCGCTAAAGGCGTTCCGGGATGCTCGACGATTTTTATTAGCATTCGCGTCAGCTCGGTATTTATCATATCGTAGATATCCCTTGCCTCTTCCTTACAGAAGATGCGGCGGACTACGTTATCTTTATTTACCGAAAAGAGAACGCCCTCCTCATCGTTACTCACCAAGCCGCAGTTTTGCATTTTGGTTAGGGCTTCTCGTGCCTCTTTATAGGATATTTTGAATATGATTTGCATTATGGGAACGCTTATTTCGCTTCTTTGTATTACCGCATCGACAATTTCGCTATATTCCATTTTTGTATCCTCCTTTAATTAAAGCTTATAGATATACTTTGCATCCGAAAACTTAATACGAGCGCCTCTATCATCGGGAGTTGCGATTTCGTGGGTAAACTCGGGGCAGGTATAGCTACGCTCGAACCTTGACCAGAGAACGTGCTCGCGCATTTGGGTTACGATACATTCGCCGGGGGTGATTGTTGTTAATTTACTCACGGGAACCAAGGCAACCGTTTCCTTTTCGTATCGGTCGATTGTTTCCCCGCTGCCGTTTAGCGCGCTTGTGGGCGAGATTATTGTTTTTCTACCGCATTCCTCCGAAAAGCGTTGCTTTGTTTCGGGGTTATTCGTACCGAAGAAGATATGGGTATTAAGGTTATCCTTTATAATCTCGGAAATATCGCGCCCATAAACGTTTTCGAGCTGGGCATAGGATTGCAAAATCAGCAAGAACCAGATATTTCTACCACCGCAAGCCGAGATAACCTTATCGAAGTCCGAGAATTTGGGAAGATTACCGAACTCAT
>JAZRTL010000249.1:0-3149 GCA_045652025.1 Eubacteriales bacterium | reverse complement strand
CAGGTTGAAGGTAAGCATAAAAAGCAATCCGGCGGCTCGGGTCAGTACGGCCACGTTAAAATCACCTTCTCTCCCGGCGTAGAGGACGGCCTTACCTTCACAACCAGCGTTGTTGGCGGTAACGTTCCCAAAAACTATTTCCCTGCGGTAGAAAAGGGTCTTCAAGAGGCAATGCTCAAGGGCGTGCTTGCGGGCTTCCCTATGGCTAACCTAAAGGCAGATTTGTTCGATGGCTCCTACCACCCTGTCGATTCTAACGAAATTTCCTTTAAGCTTGCGGCAAAGCTCGCATATAAAGAGGGTCTTCCCAAGGCGAACCCCGTTATTCTCGAGCCGGTCGGCTATCTAAAGTGTACCGTTCCTACCGTATATTCGGGCGATATTATGGGCGACGTAAGCAAGCGCCGCGGCAGAGTTATGGGTATGAGCGAAAGCACTCGTAAGGGCTATACCGTTATCGAGGCGGAAATCCCCTCCGCAGAAATGACTATTTACGCTATCCAGCTCCGCGCAATGACCCAAGGCAGAGGTACTTATACCTTCGATTTTGTAAGATATGAGGAAGCTCCCGCCGAGGTTGCACAAAAAGTTATTGCCGAAGCGCAAAATAATACCGAAGAATAGACTTGTATTTGTAAAGAATAGTCTTGCATTTGTAATAAAAATAGTGTATAATAGATTAATCAATATTATTTTTATTCCGAATTATCAAGAAGTGAGGCTTTGAAATGAAAATCAATGTCATTAAAATCCGTCGCACAGCATTGCTACTTGCGCTCTTAATGTTGCTTTCCGTGGCTCTTGCTGCGTGCGTAAACCTTGACGAAGTGCCCGAGGTTAACCCCAAGGAAGCACTCGGTACAACCTCCGGTGTTACCGGCGAAACAAGCGAGGACGAGCTCGTTACTCCCGAGGGAGCTACCGATGCGCCCGTTGTTTCTACCGTCGTAAACATCGCTCCTTCTATCGTTGCGCTTAGCGGCACCTGCGAAGCGGGCGCTACTATCTGCGTTTCCGGCGGTAAGGAAGTTGTTGAAACTACCGCAAACGGCACCTATTTCATTATCGAAACCGAACTTACATACCAAAAGAACCTTCTTAGAGTTACCGCACAGGTAGAGGGCAAAGAAAAGTCGCTCGAGCGCGAAATTATCGCTTCGCGTGATGCTACTGCCGAAACTCGCCTCGATGGCAACAGCGTTTCTATTGGTGTTGGCTCTCGCCTCTATTTCGATAAGATGGTTGAGAATGCAAACGGTTCTAACCTTTATACCGCATCTCAGCTTAAGGACATCCGTAACTATATCAACGATACCGTTTCCAGCTACTATAACGATAGAGCAGGCGCGCAACCCGTTGAGCTTATTTACGTTCTTGTTCCCAACGCTACCACCATCTATCCCGAGGTGTTCCCCGAAGGCGTTGTTACCAAGCCCTTCTCCACCGTTTACGACCAAGTGCTTGAAACTCTCGGCAACACCCAAGCTACCGTTGTTGATATGCGCGAAATCTTTATGAACCTTCGCGACGATGCAACCGTTAACGAAACCTACGGCGGTCTTTACCGTGTTACCGATAGTGCGCTTACCGATTACGGCGCGTACCTCACCTATAATGAAATTATGAAGATAGTTTCGGTTAACTTCCCCGATGCAGCTCCCAGAGCTATCGATGAGTTCGAATGGAACAAGATCACCGCAAAGGGCGGTAACCTTGTTAACTATCGCGAGCTCGATGGCAGCGTTATTAACGAAGAAATCGTTACCGCAACTCCTAAATTCTCGCTCTCTCTTGGTTCTAACACTCAAGGTAGCAGCAGCATTGGCTCGTTGCGTAAGTATATCGATGCAGAAAACGGCGATTACAACTACTTCACTAAGGTAGATTCCGCCGATGGCAACAATGGTATCGCAGAGCGTTGGCTTATCGACACCGCTCGTACCGACGTTAACCTTCCCAACGCTATCATCTACCGCGATTACAGCTCGCTCTCCTTCGCTGACCTTCTTCTCGAAAGATTCCAAAAGACTCTTCTCGTTGCAAGCGGCGAACATAACATCAACCTTTCTGCCGCTGGTCAATATGCAGCAGAAGGCAGAAATGCCGTTGACTACATTATCGTAGTTATTTCCGAAGAAAATATGGATACGGCTTTCAACGTTGCAATAGCAAACTAAACGAATAAAAAGTCGGCGTTTTTTACGCCGACTTTTTCTCTTTTTCGGCGTATTGACGAAGTGTATTTTAATTGACAAAAACCAAATAAAATGGTATAATATCAACGGATTATTATATCGTTTTGCCTTTGGGCGATCGGTTGTATATAAAACGCTTTAATTTAACGGATAAAGGGTACACGGTTATGTATCGTAATTTTGTAAAACGACTGTTGGATTTTATAATCGCATTGCTTGCGCTTTTGGCTTTGTCTGTCCCTATGCTTTTGGTTGCATTAACAGTCAAGCTGACTTCCAAGGGGCCGGTTTTCTTTTGGCAAAAAAGAGTTGGTCTTAATAAAGAATTCTTTATGATGCCTAAGTTTAGAAGTATGTATACCGAAACCCCTTCGGATATGCCGACTCACCTTCTCCAAGACCCTTCCCGCTGGATAACACCCGTTGGCAAGGTGCTTCGCAAAACCTCGCTCGATGAGCTACCTCAACTTTTGGTAATACTTACCGGCAAAATGAGCTTTATCGGTCCTCGCCCTGCGCTTTGGAACCAAGATGACCTTGTTGCCGAGCGCGATAAATACGGCGCTAACGACGTTCGCCCGGGGCTTACGGGCTGGGCGCAAATTAACGGTAGGGACGAGCTTCCTATTCCCGTAAAAGCGGCGCTCGATGGCGAATACGTTAAAAAGCTTGGCTTTATTATGGACGTAAAGTGCTTCTTCGGTACCTTTACCGCCGTTCTTTTCGGTAAGGGCGTTGTCGAGGGCGGTACGGGCGCGATGGAAAAGGAACAAGCAGAAGGAAATAAAAGGTTCTTGGTTTTGTTACGAGTTTGAATGCTGGCTGGTATTCGCACTCTGGAGCTGGAAGCACACTCACGACACTGCTCAAATCAATGGATCTCTTCAGGCAACCTCCGTCTGTGACATAATATTTCAATGTAAGTTCTTCCAATCTCAGCCATCGCTTTTTCCA
>JAZRTL010000248.1:0-3097 GCA_045652025.1 Eubacteriales bacterium | reverse complement strand
CAACTATTTCGGTTTTTACTAAAAGCTTATTTTCGTAGGTGTGGTTCTGTTCTGTAACGCTATTTTGATGATTTGTAGATTTGGTCTTATTATTATAATCATCAAATTCGTTTATAGAGCTATTAATTGTATCGCCGTTTGCATTTAACCATTTGTCTTCAAGTTGGTTGCCGTTTTTATCGTATTTTACGATATGAGTACGGCCGTCTAACTCAACACATTCAAAACTATCAAAATCATCAGTATAGGTGTATTCTTGCTTACTTACGGTAGCTCCGGCATTATCCTTTTGTTCGTGCAATATAATACGGTTTTTATCATCGTATTTATTAATAAACGTACTTGTATTACCGGACATTTCAATAGTGCCGCTTTGAACCAAACCATCTGCAGAATTAACATAATCTTCGATGCTTTTGAAAGTTTCGTTGCCGGAATTATCATACGATATAGTTGTTTTTTCTATCAAGTAACCCTTGTCGTCATATTTATATTCCTCAGAATTTGTAAGAACGTTTTCGCTATACGACTTAATTTTAATCAAATTGCCTTTTTCGTCATAAGAATACTCACTTTTCATTTTGCCGAAAGGAAGATCAATTTCTGAGCTACCAAGTAAAAATGAGGATGGTTTTTTTACGACTTCGCTTTGTTGATAACTAATATTAGAGTCATTGTTGTCAATATCATTAGCGCAAGATGCCAAAAGCAAACAAATACAGATTACAATTAACGCAATTGAATTTAATTTTTTCATATAAATGCTCCTATAATTCGTAAAATCTATTTGATACTAAATTTTTATTTACAGATTACTTGATTTTAATAACGATTTCACAAGGTTCGGACCAAGAGAGGTATTCGCTATAGACAAAGGTGAGCTTCACTTCCCCGACGTAATCTTTTTCCGGGAAGTAATAGAAGGTTCCATCTTCATCGAAAATAACGGTTCCATGGTCGGAGAATGCGGAAAGCTTGAATTCGCGAAGCTTTTCGGTTTCGAAGGGGATAACGCCTTTGAAAATCTTATTAGCTTCTGCCTCAAAGGTAATATTATTTAACGTATCGGGAACTTTCTTTAGATCGCCTTTGATATAGTGGTATGTAGAATCATAGACCGTTCTTGCCATTAAGGTATTGGAATACGCGGCTTTTTTAAAGATATAGCGTTCTTGGTAATACATATTAACGGCATCGGTCATATAACCGCTTTCCGCGCCAAGAGCGAGGTATTCCATATATTTCTTAAAGAAGACCTTATCGCCAAGCGATGAGGCGCAGATTTCCATTTCCACACCCATACCGTATTTTTTGGTTAGTGCTTCGTTATTAATTAGGTTTTGGTACGAAGTATCCGCCTTAAACACATAGTTCGGCTGCATACAAGCGATATCGAAGCCGAATTCTTCCCAATCGGTAAAGCCGGAAGCGCAATGGTAAGGAATCCAGAAGAAATCCTTATCGATGCTATGGATGTAATCCGAAAGAGTATTTAATGTTTCGATAATATATTTTTCTTGGTTATTAACGCTTTCATCCCACCAATAGTAGCCAACAAGGGCTATATTTTGGAAATCAGCTTCTTTAAAACGTTTTTCTATCTCGTTAATGTACCACTTATATACCTTAATTTTATCCTCGAAAACACCAAAGTTTTCGGAAACGCCATCGCCATCAACATCGCCGAAGTTCGTTGTTTCGTTACCGGGGTTATAAAGCGAAACCGTAACCTTATATTTATAGTCATCGCCAAGGTTCAGCGCCTTTTTTGCCATACCTGCAACTTCATCAAGTGCATAGATATTCTTGCCCTCAGTAAATATATCATCGATTTCCCAATCCCAGTCGCTCTTTATTGAACCTTCGTAGGGGGTTGCACCACTTGGCATTTCGCCTGTGTCGTGAATAAAGAGGAAGCTATCAAACATAACATCCTGCATTGCACCGTTTTTATCAACGTAGGTCAAATAAGGAATAAGATCTTCTACTGTATATCCGTTAGTATCGTAGGAATGGTAAAGCAAGCAAAGGTGCTTTGTACCGCCGAGAAGGTCATCGGAAGGCGCTTTGCGTTTTTGCTCGGCAGAATCGTCCGCGTGAACAAAGGTAAAGTTATTTGCCGGCAATGCTTGTTGGGTATTTTGTCTACCGAACACTTGAATTTCATCGATACCCGTCCAAGAGATAGTATCGACAGAGAAAGCAACGTAGCGTGCCATAACACCCTTATCGAGCGTAAATTCGCCGCGGCGAAGCTCGTTATCACCGCTACCGTTTATATTCATCGTGCCAATTTTATACCAATCTATACCATTTTGGGAAACGATTATCGGGACTTCTGTAGGAGCATAGACAGCCCAACCCTTTATATGAGTAAAGCTAATTGTGAACTTTTCTGCGGAAGAAATCTTTCCAAGGTCGAAAATGATAATTCGATTTTCACCTTGGCAGAATTTAAAGAACTTTCCGTTATGGATATCTGTACCCGAGGAGAAAACACCATCGGTTAACAAGGTCGAGGTTATAGGTGTATTATTTGTGAATTGGTTCTTACTAACCGCGCCGTTCAAAGAAATTTGGCAGGTTTTGCCGCTTATAAGGTTAGTATATGAATTCGAAGGGTTATCCCATTTAGCTTCCCCGCTTTCGATAACAACCTCTGGGTACAATTCCCCATCCTTGCCGTCATCGCGGTAAGCATAAACCAAAACCTCGCCGATAAAATGAACGGCAGATTCGACAGTATGTGCGGTTATTTCGATATATCGAGCGCTAATGGTCTTTCCCGTTGAGAAAACGAAGTTAACCTTACCGTCGCTCGATTTGGGAATACCGTAAACTCTTCCTAGCTCGGTTACGTTACCGTTTTCGTCGATTGCGGCAAAGTCCATCACCGTAGGAAGAACTATGCTAAGAAATTCCTTAGAGAAGCACAAAACCTCTATCGAAGCAATATCATTTACCATCGAACCAAGATCGAGTTTTATAGTTAGAGGGTCGCCACCATCATATCCAACCCAACATCCGTTTTCGAACAAGCTGCCGTAGAGCTCGTCGGTTAGCATTTTATTTGTATCGGGATATTTCGGGTTAGGTT
>JAZRTL010000247.1:0-3130 GCA_045652025.1 Eubacteriales bacterium | reverse complement strand
CGTTCGTATAGGTACTCCCGTTGCGTTCCCTTGTGTGCTCCAAAAGCTTCTTTGCGATAACTTGGCTGGCGCAGGGTTTGATGACCGCCTTTGCGGTGCGGCAATAGTTCGTGCAATGCAAATGCTCGATAAATCAAAGCTTAACGTTGACGTTGCTTTTCAGTTCTCGGGTGGCGAGGAAATAGGTTATAAGGGTGCTGTTACCAATACCTATCACCTTAACCCCGATAAAGCGATCGTTATCGACGTAACCCATGCCTTCGTTCCTGGTGCACCCAAGGTACGCGAGGCGGTTTATGCAGGTAAGGGTGTGGATATTTGTCTATCTCCCCAAACCAACAGAGCGTTTACCAAAAAGGCAATCGCTATCGCCGAGGAAGCAAAAATCCCTTATCAGCTTTCTGCTTCACCCGGTGCAACGGGAACTAATTCTAACGCCGTTCAATCGACCCGTAACGGTATTCCCGTTTTGTTGCTTTCTATTCCGCTTAAGAATATGCACACAATGAGCGAAATCGTAGATATGAAGGATGCATTAAGCACCGCAAATCTCGTTTGTGCCGTGTTGCAATCGCTATAAGGAGGGTTAGGTATGAAGAGATATCTGGAAAAATATTGTAATATCCTTGGCCCTTCGGGTATGGAAGACGTTATCAGAGAAGCCATAATCGAGGATATAAAGGATTCCGGCTGCGAATACTATACCGATGCCGTTGGCAATCTTATAGTATTTAAAAAGGGCAAAAAACCAAGAGATAAAAAAGTTCTGTTTTCCGCCCATATGGATGAAGTCGGCTTTATGGTTAAGTATATAGATGCCGAAGGTTATATACTTTTCGATGCTATTGGCGGTATAGACCGTAGAGTAGTAAGCGGTAGACGCGTTATCTTTTGCGAAAGCAATTTGCACGGCGTAGTTGCTTCCAAGGCGGTTCATATGCAAACTCCCGAGGAACGCGGTAAATGTGAGCCCATTTCCCAAATGCATATAGACATCGGTGCAACCGATAGAGAGGTTGCCAATAAATACGTTACTATCGGCGATTGTGCTACCTTCGTTCCCAATTACGAGGAATTCGGCGAAGGGCTTGTTCGTTCCAAGGCGCTCGACGACCGTTTCGGTTGTGCGGTTTTGGTTTCTATGATCAATAGCGATTTAGAATACGATACTTATTTCGCATTTAACACCTGCGAAGAGATAGGTTGCGACGGCGCAAAGGAAGTCGGACATCGTCTTCAACCCGATATAGTATTTGCTCTCGAGGCAACTACCGCGGGAGATATATTGGGTGTTTCTAAATCCAAATGTGCTTGCCGTGTTGGTAGCGGTGCAGTTCTCTCTATTATGGATAGAAGTACTATTTATAACAAAGAGCTTCTTGGTCTTGCAACCACGGTAGCAGACGAAAAGAATATTAAATGGCAATATAAAAACGTAGTTGCAGGCGGCAACGAAGCGGGTGCATATCAGCGTTCGGGTGGCGGAGCTAAGGTTTTGGCTATAAGCGCCCCCGCAAGATATATCCATTCCGCATCTAACGTGCTCGCAATGAGCGATATGCAAGCGGTTTGTGATTTATCGTTTGCACTAAATGAAAGGAGCTTTGACTAATGCTTAACATAATGAAAAAATACCAAAACGCTTTTTCTGTTGCAGGGTTCGAAACCGAGCTGGCAGAAATTATTGTTAATGACCTTAAGGATGTTGTAGATGATATTAAAATCGATGCAATGGGTAACGTAATCGCGCTTAAGAAGGGTAAGGACTCCTCTAAAAAGCTTATGATTGCTTCTCACATGGACGAAATTGGCTTTATTGCCGTTAATATAGAGGATAACGGTATGGTTCGCGTAGCTCCTATCGGCGGTATTAACCCCGTTGCATCCTGCTATCATAACGTTAAGTTCCAAAACGGCACATCGGGTATTCTAATTCTCGAGGATGGTACTAAGTCATCGGATATTACAACAAACAAGTTGTTTGTTGATATCGGATGCGATAGCGGCGCAAAGGCAAAGCGTAAGGTTAAAATCGGCGATGTTTGCGCTATTGCCCCTATGCTTAAAAAGCTTTCTGCAAAGCGTTATACATCCAAAGCTTTCGACGACCGTATCTGTTGTACTATCGCGGCTTACGCGGCATTAAACTGCGGAACTCCCGCCTACGATACCTATTTTGTATTTACCGTTCAAGAAGAGGTTGGCTGCCGTGGTGCTAAGCCCTCTGCTTTCTCCATTATGCCCGATTATTCCATTGCGCTTGATATTACTCCTGCTCCCGCTTGCGGCAACCCCGGTCATTTAACCGTTAAGCTTGGCGGCGGTGCTGCAATTAAGATAAAGGATAGCTCTGTAATCTGCTCTCGCAAGATGGTCGACCGTCTTACCGACCTTGCAGAAGAAAACAAGATTAAATATCAATACGAGGTGTTGCTTGCAGGCGGTACCGATACCTCTCAAATGCAAATTGCAGGTGCGGGCTCTTATGCTTGCTGTATCTCTTTGCCCACTCGCTACACCCACACTCCAGTAGAAACTATCGATACCGACGATATGAAGGCGTGTGTTGAATTGCTTTCCGCATTTATAGAAAAAGGTATTTAAGATGTTTAGTAAAAAAATATTGGAGCTTGCGAGCATTTGCGAGAGGGAATTAGCTCCTATCTATGCAGAAATAGATGCGGTTGCTTTTGAAAATACTCAAAAGGTTATGTCGATTTTTGCAAATAATCGCTTGTCGGATAGGCATTTCAACTCTACCTGCGGTTATGGTTATAACGACGATGGCAGAGATTTATGCGATAAAATGTTTGCCGAAGCATTCGGCGCGGAGGCCGGCTTTGCTCGCTCGCAAATTATTTCGGGCACACACGCCTTGGCGATAGCGCTCTACGGTCTTCTTCGCCCTAACGATACTCTTCTCGCTGCAAGCGGAAAGCCCTACGATACGTTAGATAACGTTATCGGTATTGGGGGTAATAGCGGAGAGGGAAGCTTGGCTGAATTGGGTGTCAAATATTCCCAAGTTGACCTTGTTGACGGTAAAACCCTTGACCTTCCCGCTATCGAAAAGGCGCTTGATGCCGATAAAACCATAAAGGTTGTCTTCGTTCAACGCTCGAAGGGATAT
>JAZRTL010000246.1:0-11619 GCA_045652025.1 Eubacteriales bacterium | reverse complement strand
AAGTTCGATATGGTTCTTAAGTTCGACTCTGCATTCGTTCAATAATTTCTAAAAAATAAACTGTAAGGAGGCACAAGATAATGAATAAATTAAAGCATATTTATATTCCCGTTTTGGCGTTTATCTTGTGCATCGTTGTTACTTTTGCTTGGATTAACGAGCTTCAAAACCCCGAGGGCCGCGTCCTTGCGCTTCGCTTTAACGAGGCGGCTGTCGCAACGAGCGAGTTGGAGGTTAAGCTTTCGGTTAACGTCGATGAAAACGTTTTCGAGGATATAACAAAGCTTGGTGACGATCCTTCGCAGGAGCTCGAGCGGTACGAAAATTTCGCACCCGGCGCAAAAAAGAAATTCAAGGTAGATATTACCAATTTAAGCGATTCTCCTATGACGCTCAGAATGATTCTTTCGGACATTGTCTGCGAGGACGATGAGCTTAGGGATTGCATCGTTATCGGTACCAACGGCTTTTCGGGATTTAATTCTATCTATCCCGCGCCGGCGGTCGAAAACAAGCGCTTGTCGGACGGAATGGGCTCGGATGGCGGCTTTACCTTGGTCGATGCCTTTCAGGTTCCGCCAAACAACGTTGGCAACCCCGTATCAATCTATTTTTACGTTATATTATCGGCTTCAGGAAGCGAACACCTTGAAAATATGACCTTTTCTATCGGTACTATTAACTTCCTGAGCATCTAATTCGGGAGAAGAAATGTTAAAACAGATTTCCAAAATTTTTAAAGTAGCTTCATACTGTGTGTTTGGCTTAATTATTGCATTGTCCTTGTTCGTTTTGGCTTTGCGCTTTGTTGGCGAAACTCCCAGCATTTTTGGATATTCGTTTTACTATGTTCTTACCGAAAGTATGGAGCCGGAAATTAATGCCGGTGATTTAATCCTTTGTAAACAGGTCGAGCCCGACCGTCTTAACGTTGGCGATACTATCACCTATCTTGGCGAAACGGGCGAACTAAGGGGTAAGGTTATTACCCACAAAATTATCGAAATTAACGGCGATAGCTTTGTAACGCAAGGCGTTGCAAATAACGTTGCCGATCCTGCTATAAATTCTTCACAGATTTTAGCAAAATATGTTGCAACAATTCCGCTTGCAGGCGCGTTGTTTTCTATTATCAACAGTAAGTTTGGGTTTGTGTTTCTAATCCTTTTGCCGCTTGGCGTGCTTATTGTTAACGAAATTACCATTATCGTAAAGGCCTGCAAGGAAGATAAGGAGGAGCATTTAAGTGAATAAAGTAATTAAAGCACTAAGAAATGCGCGAAGAAATATTAAAAAACGTTTTAAGCAGAATGCGTTGCTGCGAGCTGCTCTTGTTTCCACGCTTGTTTTGTCGCTTATGGTGACAGGCACGTTGGCTTGGTATATGAACAACCTTAGCATTTTCGGCATCGAGTTTAATACGGGCTATATAGATTTCAACGCTTACGTTTTCGATAAGGACGGCGTTCGTTTAACCGACCCGATTTCCTCTAACAGCGAAAACGAATCGAACCATATAAACGCTCCGCTTATCACCGTTAACGATGCGCAGGTCGGTACAACCGGCACCGCTTATATCGCGGTCGAAAGCACCGGCTCTATCGGTATTCAATACCGTATCGCTTTTGGCATTTCGGGCAAGACTGAAAACAGCATCGCGTATCTCGGCGGCTATAAATATAACATTTCCAAGGTAACCAATAGCGTTGTCTTTAATAAAACCGGCAATATCGACGTTTCGGGCTGCGATGCTCCCGAAAAGATTAACGATGAGCTTATTACTATCGACAGAAACGCCGTTAACGGCACTATCGCAACCAACGGCGGATATGACGTTTATCGAATTGATTATACCTTGGCTCAAAAGAACGAGGAATATACCGGCGGCGGTATAGGTATTTATTTCAACGTTTTCGCAACTCAAATCGATGGCGATTTCGAGGATGATAGCGGAAGAGGATATACCTATTATTGCGCTTCCAAGGAGGATATTGACCGCGCTAAAATCGAGGCATATCCCGGCGACACAATCAAGCTCAGCTCGGATATCGTATATTACGGCGATTTGGTGTTTAATAAGCCGCTTAACCTGTTGACTAACGATTACACCCTTACCGTTAACGGTAACTTGATGTATGATTACGTTTTGGGCAACAGCTTAAAAATCGATGCCGGCGGTTTGGGTAAAATTATCGTGCAATGTGCCAACAATGGTATTGGCGGTAATTTCCAAATAAAAGCGCCCATTAGCGACGTTACGCTTGTCGGCTCCAACGCATCTAACGGTGATATTGTTGTCGAAAGTAACGTTATTATCGACGCTACCAACGCTTTCGGCTCTGCGGGCGTTAGCTTCAACGAGGTTAGAATAGTTGACCTTAAGAACTCGCGTAAGACCATTCAGCTCGAATCTAATACGAGAGCGACCGTTGCCTTCGGTACGAATATCGGTATATTCCAAGCTGTTGCAAAGGCAAGCAATATTGAAATTATCAATAACGGCGAAATCGGTCTTATTACTCTTACTTATATGAGTCTTTTGGACCAAACCAATAGCCCTCAGATTTATATTCTTAACAATAACGATATCACTAATCCCATTAGTCTTCCTATCTGGTCGGTTAAGTTTGTAGAGGATGCAAACGGCGTTTGCACCGGTAATACAAGAATTATTCAAAGCTATTCGGGTAGCACTACTACCGTTGTCGGCGATTGCACGTTTGCTAATTCGGACGTTGAGGTAGAAAAGAAGGACTTCTTGGTAGAGCAAATCGAAGAGGGTAACGATAGCCGTCTTAGAATTTACTATCAAGACGTTAATGGTCAGACCACTACTATTAAATCGATTCTCGAGGATTATCTTGCCAACGGAACAAATAGCGGAACTGCTATTTATGAAATCAGCGAGCTTGAAATCGTTTCTATCGGCGATAAGGCGATTACCGCTACCGATATCAGCTTTATGAATAGCGATAGTATGCTTTCTCTTAACCGCTTGGATATGCAACGCGCTAATATCTACGATGCAAGAAACACTACAATGCATAAGCTGCCTGACGCAGCATTCCAAAACGTGAGCAAGTACGAAAGCTTGGTTCTCCCTCAAAACCTTGTGGAAATTGGCACGAATGCTTTTAGAGATTCCAATATAGAAAATATTATTACTATACCGTCCAGTGTTGCTAAGTTCGGCAATTATTGGTTTGCTAACGGAAACTATGTTCAGTTCGCATCATCGGTTCCGATTGTTCAACCCTCTGGTGGTATTACTAACGTAAATGCTATATTTGTGGATGAAGCATATATTTTGTCTTACAAATCAACCTACACTTCGTATGCTAACAAAATATATCCCACTTCTGTTATGGATGAAACGAAGACCCATTTTGTCAGAAATATAGGCAATGACGAATGGGAAATCACATATTTAATTGGTGGCGAAGACAATGTTATTGGTAACGGCATCACCATTGATGGCACAATTTTAAAAATCACATGCGTTTACGATAATGCGTATCGCTATAATTATGTAGGAACGGTTGTTAACTTTGCCGATACGGTTAAGAATCTCGGCGCAAATAATTTCCATAGCAACAAAAATATAACAAGTGCTAATTTGAATAATATTGAAGCAGTTGGAGATTATGCGTTTTATAGCAACTCGGCATTGGTGCAGGTGAATTTCGGAGAAAATCTTCAAGCCCTTGGTGCTTACGCTTTCACTAATTGCATTAGTTTGAACCAAGATGTTGTTTTGCCGGAAACTATGCTAAAAATCGGAGCATATGCTTTCCAAAAATCAAAAATCACTTCAATTAAAGCAGGCGGAACCTTGTCTATAGACGGAAAAGCTTTTGCAAATTGTACAGATTTGGTTTATGCCGAATTGCCTAACGTGAAAATTATTGATGAAAGCGCTGTCGGTTCGGCGTTCGATTCGTGTAGTTTGTTGGTAAGCGTTAGTATGCCGTCCCTTACAAAGGTAGGCGGATTAAATATATTTAATTACTGCACCTCATTACGAGAGTTATATATGGGTGCGACGGATGATAATTTAACTTTAGGATCTAAACCCTTTAACGGTTGTGATATGACTAAGCTTAAGCTATTTGTTCCGGAGGAGAATATAGAGTTCTATCGGACTAAACGCCCCGGCAGTTTTAATACAACGATGATTTATCCTGCCGGCGAAAAAATGGGCGAAGAATTTGTTAATGGCTTCAATATAGGTGTTTATATTGTAGGTGACAACGGCGACGGAACCTGCATGTTAATCACCTCTAATGTTAATCATTCGGGAGAATTGGTAATTCCGGAATCCTTTAACGGCAAGATGATTACTCGTATTTATAATAATGCTTTTAGAAACCAAGTGTTTACAAATGTCACCCTTGATCTTGGAGATAGCATTAAGTCTATAGGGGACTACGCTTTTTATAAACTTAGCGGATTAAATGCGGTTGAGTTTGGAGATTCCTTAACTGATATAGGTATATATGCTTTTGGCGATTGTGTTAATATGACACAATCGATAGAACTGCCTGACACAATGCTAAATATAGGTGATAGTGCATTTAGAGGCACATCTATTTTGAGCATTAATACAGGAGGAACTATTTCGGTTGGAGATAGTGCGTTTTATAACTGTACATCGCTTATCTATTCAGTAATGCCGGAAGTGACTGTAATTGCACCCAATGCCACCAATAATCTGTTTTACAAATGTGAATCTTTGGTAAGTGTGGATATGCCAAAGGCAACAAGTATATCCGGTACATATATGTTTGCCTATTGTAACTCACTGCGAGAAATTTATATGGGCGGCGATAATTCGGCAATTACGCTTGGAACGAATGCGTTCTATCAAACAAATATTTCAAAGTTAAAGCTATATGTTCCGGAAAATTTGTTATCTTTATATCAACAAAGAAAGCTTATCGATGTAAACCGTATATTTCCCAGAGGCGAAAAGCTGGGCGATGAGGAAGTGAACGGTTTTATTATAGGCGACTATATCGTTATGAAAAATGATAACGGATATACTATCGTGACCTCCAATTTGGAGTTTGAAGGTGAGGTTATTGTTCCTAACGAATATAATGGCGAAAAGATCACCGAGGTTTATACAAACGCTTTCCGTAGCCAAACGTTCACCGATGCGAAATTGATCTTTGGAGATAATATGAGGGTTATTGGCAATAACGCTTTTTATGGACTGACGGGGATTAAGACCGTTGTCATAAATCAAGTCACTTCGGTTGGAACTAGTTCGTTTTTCGGGTCGGGCATTGAAACATTGAATGCCCCTAAACTTATCAAGGTTGGCAATGACGCATTTAGAAAATGTGTTAATTTGAAAACTGTAAGTATTCCCGAGGTTCAGACCATTTCCAATACTTATACTTTTGCGCAATGCACTGTTTTAAAGGATATATATTTCAAAAATATTCTTTCGATTGATAGGACAACCTTCTATCAGTCCACTGTGCTTGAGAAAATTGTCATTAACCGACAAATCAACGCAAACAAGGACAATATGCCTTCTACAATAACGATTGAACCTGCAGCTCCTTGTAAGATTTACGTTCCGTACCGTTCGCTTTGGGCGTACACTGCAACATGGAGTAGCAAGCCGGTTGTTTCGTTCGATATTTCGGCGACCAATAACGGCGATACCTACATCTTGACGGATAATAACGGAAGATATTCGCTTATTGATTTCATCCCCGGACAGACGAGCGATACGCTAATTATGCCCGTTACCGTAACCTCGGATGACCTTGGTGAAATTTCGATCTATTTCATCCAAGCCGATGCATTCGCGACCGTGGGTGAAACGCTAAAGCACCTAACCCTCTCGTCAACGATTACGGGTATCGACAGTATGGCGCTTAACGAATGTGCAGCGCTCGAAAATATCTACGTTGATGCGGCTAACAACAGCTTTGTTTCTGTGAACGGTGTCCTTTATTCCAAGGATACAAGGATGCTTGTTAAGTATCCTATCGGCAGAAGCGGCGCGTTCGATATGTCGGGTGCGGATTATGAAGCGACCATAATTATCGGCGCTAATGCCTTTACAAACGCGACGGGACTAACACAAATCGTGTTCCCGAGCTCGCTTATGATGATCGACAGTACTGCGTTTGATAATTGTACCAAGCTTAATACGGTTGAATTTACCGGCGATACACCTCCCGTTTTGATGAGCGAGGGTATATTCGATACCACGGTTGAGGACTTCGTTATGATAATTCCTATCGTCGATACCAACGTGGTAAATGCATATCTCACCGCCTATAACTTTGTTGAGTATTTGCCGTATATCAACCTAACCGCTTCGGTTCAGTTGAGCGAGGTTGATGAACCCGGTTATTACGAATCTGCCGAGAACGGCGGTTTGACCGAGGAAGCTCCCGAGGAAACGCTCGAGGGCGAGAATTTGCAAGAGGAAGCTGCCGAATAAGGCGAATTCCTTTTGGAAATACGGCTCTTTAAATATCAATTAAAACAACAATCCCCGAGGAAAACTCCTCGGGGATTGCTCTTTTGTGTATAAAAAACGGAAGATGGCTTTGCAATGAAACCTCTTCCGTTTGTCTTTGTTAAAAATCGTTGGGTTAGAATCTTTACTGTTCGGAATGGGGGATAGTCTTCTTGTCGCAATATTTTGCGGCAACCGAGTTGTCCGAGCAAATAACGCGAAGCTTATCGCAACCGTTAAATACACCCCAACCGAAATCGGTAACCGAATCGGGAATGACAATAGTTTCGAGGTTGGAGCAACCGCGGAACGCCGTATCATCTATCCAATCGACCGAATCGGGAATAACGATGTGCTTAAGCGAGGAGCATTGATAAAAGGCACCCTCACCAATTTCATTAACCGAATCCGGTATAATAACTTCCTCGAGCGAGGTGCAGTTGCAAAACGCCCAAGCGCTTATTTCGGTAACCGAATCGGGCACCTCGTAAGAGGTCATCGGCTTTTTGGGGGAATAAGCGTGGAGAACAGACTTGTTTTTGTTAAACAATACGTTGTCAACCGATTTAAAATAACGGCTCTTGGGGTCAACGGTAATCTCCTTAAGGTTGGTGCAACCGCGGAACAAACCGCTTCCAATAGAGTTAACGGAACGGGGAAGCATAACCGATTCCAAGCTCTTGCAATCCTTAAAAGCGTATTTGCCGATTTTGGTTATCTTGTTCTTCATATCAACGCGCTTTAAGCTTAAGCAACCGTTAAATACCATATCGTCAATCTTCGTAACGCTTTTGGGAATGTCAATTTCGGTAAGAGAAACGCAATCCGCAAAGGAGCTTTCGCCCAAAACCGTAAGCGCTTCGGGAAGGGTAATGGTCGTAAGCGCCTTACAGCTGTTAAAGACACCGCCGTAAATTTCGGAAATGCCGTTCGCGAGCTGAACCTGCTCCAAAGAAGCGCAGTTTTCAAAAGCACGCTCGCCAAGCTCAATATCATCGTTTCTAACGGTAATTTGGGTTAAACTTGTGCAGTCGCGGAACGAGCTTTCACCAACGAAACGGATGTTTTGAGGAATGTCCAATTTTTGAAGACGCTTGCATCCGCGGAAGGATTCGGTCATCATCGCTTCGACCTCGTCACCAACGTCGATATCCTCAAGCGATTCACAGTTTTTAAACGCGCCCGCGCCGATAATTCGAACGCCCTCGGGTATAGAAATAAAATGACTGCCGTCCTTACAGCAAACCAAAACGTCATCCTCGATAGAAAGACTGCGCATCGTTTCGATAGGAAGACTTGAAATAAGCTTGTCTATGTACTTCGTGTCCTTGTTAACCGAAGAGCCCTTAACGTGCTGAAGGTTTTCCAAAATCATCTTAAGCGCACCGGGTATTTCGGTGGTATCGTCAAGATAAACGGGGAAGATGCGCTTGTTGTTCTTGTATGCGGTAATAATTTCCATACCGCAATATTTGCTTTGCATAGACGCGTCCGAAATAAAAAGAAGAAACGCGCTGCAGTTTTCGATTCTGGTTTGTAGCTCAAGACGAAAATCCTCGCCGATTTCCATCGTGTCGTCATACCAATATCTAAACTTTTCTTTGTCAACTCGCTTAAGTATCTCGCGAACACGCGGAACGTCAACGTGGGAATAGCTAACGAATATATAGGGCTCGTCTCCGTCGTATGAATTTAACCCCATATCATAGTAATCGGAATTGTGCTGTTCAGAATTCATAACTGTAACCTATTCCGTTAAAACGGAAACCTTTCAAATTTTTTATACAACGAGTGCAATAACGCCAAGCGCCGCAATAAGCGCGGGGATTGCAACCGTTACGCCGATTTTAAGAAAATCCAAATAACCGAACTTTAAATTGTGCTCTCTAAGAATAGAGCTCCACATAATGCCCGCCAAAGCTCCGATAGGTGTAAAGCAAGCGCCAAGGTTAGAGCCCGCAACCGTCGCGTAGATAGCGCCCATCTCACTCGGTGCGTTTGCAAGAATAGAAGAAAACAGAACGCTCATCGGGATATTGTTGATAAGGTTCGATGCTAAGAAGGATGAAAAACCGTATTTCCAAACAAGATTGGACGTACCAAGTAAATTGAAAATCTCGTTTGTAACGCCGGTAATTCGTAAAGCTTCAACAATAACGAACATCGAAATAACAAAGGGAATAAGGTCCCAAGGAGCACGTTTTAAACAAGCGCCAAGCGAGCTCGGCTTGGTTTTTCTGAAAATAGAAACGATAATATTAAACGCAAACAAGCTAACAACCGAAAGAAGCGAAATTAACCACATTTCAATCCCGATGTAAGAGCCGATTGCAAGAATAACAGTACAAACTGCAAGGTGAACGATGCCAATCCATAACAAAAGCTTGTCGGTAATCTTAACGTTTTCGTAGGTAACCTGAATTGGAGTCGAAAGCTTTTTGCGGAATAAAACGAACAAGCAAATACAAGAAATTACACCTGCCGCAAGGGTGGGAAGAAGCATCGTTTTTGCATAAGAAACAAAATCGCCGCCCATTGCCGTAACAAGATAAATGTTGGTGGGGTTACCGATAATTAACGCCATGCTCCAGGTGTTCGCTGCAACGAATTCGGCGGCAAGATAGGGCAACGGGTCGATATGGGCATTTTTCGCAAAATAACAAACGAACGGGGTAAACGAAAGAATTATAATGTCGTTGGATGTGAATACCGTAAGAACCGAAACCGTAACGTAAAGCATAACGAACAATCTCGTTTGACTGTTGCCCGCACCCTTAAGCGCACAGTTCGCAAGGTATCTAAAGAACCCAAGCTCGTCAAGGAATATCGAAAGAATGGTCATCGATATAAAAAGAACCAATATCTTTATCGGGTTTATCGCGTTGTCGGCAACTAACGCCTCGCCTATTGCGGTAACGCTAACCGTGCCCGAAAGTAAAAGCACTCCTGCACCAATAAGCGTAACTATCCAATAAGAAGCAACCGAAAACCTGCCGATTTTAATCTTTGGTAAAAATAGCACCGCCGCTATCATAACCAAACAGGTAACAGCGGCAATAGAAATAGCGGAAACCATCACGGTCCTCCCGAAAAACAAATAAAATGATGTGGATATCATTATACCACAAAAATCCACCGTTTTCAAGAATATTGATATATTTTGTTTTGGCGTAATATTTTGGCGCAATGTGTGTTAATCTTGTGTTATATCCTCCTTGACAGGTTGGTGCTATGGTGGTAAAATTAGGCATAATCCTTGTTGGATAGAAAGAGGTCAAGTATGTTAAGTAATCTTACTACGAAGAAGAACATAAAAAGCTTTTCGATTTGTCCCGAAAACCTTACCGGCGAAAAGGGCGGTGGGGGAAGGGCGGTCGTTGGAAGCGCCTCCGAGGCATCGCGCGAGCTTGGTGTTGGTTGGAAGGTCAACCCCTATCTAAAGGTTCCCGCTTTTAGCAAGCTAACGCTTGCCGATTACAAGGGTCAAGGCGCGATAAAGCATATTTGGGTAACCGATTGCGCATACGCTCCAAGACAGATAATTTTAAGAATTTATTTCGACGGACAAACCACACCCAACGTCGAAGCGCCTCTTTCGGATTTCTTCTGCAATGCCGATTACAGAGAATTCCGCCAGCTTTCGAGCATTGCGATTTGTAACAACCCCGCAAAGGGGATGAATTGCTATTTCGAGATGCCATTTTTTAAGGAATTCCGCGTTGAGATAGAAAACCTTGGCGGCGAATGCAATATCTATTACCAAATCGATTGTGAGGAAAAGGAAATAAGCAAGGATAGTCTTTATTTCCACGCGCAATTCCGTAGAGTTAACCCGCTACCCTACAAAGAAAATTACGTTATTCTCGATAACATAACCGGCAAGGGCCATTACGTTGGTACCTATATGAATTGGGGCGTTAAGAATAACGGCTGGTGGGGCGAGGGAGAGATTAAGTTTTATATCGACGGCGATACCGATTACCCCACGATTTGCGGAACGGGCACCGAGGATTACTTCTGTGGCGCATATAATTTCGACGTAGAGGGTAAATATACCGAGTTTTCAACGCTTTACGCAGGAATGCATAAGATTGGCAAAACCGATGACCTTTATAAAAGTCAAAGGTATTTTAACCTTTACCGCTGGCATATAGTTGACCCCATTTATTTCGAAAAGGACTTAAAGGTAACCATCCAAGCGCTTGGGTGGAGAAGCGGTAACCGCTATTTGCCGTTGCAGGACGATATATCCTCGGTGGCATATTGGTATTCGGATAATTTAAACGACGTTTATCCTCAACTTCCCGATATGAACGGGCTTGAGATTATTTAATGGGCGGTGATTTTGGTATGAAAAAATTAAGCTTGTTGATTTTAACGGCTTGCATTCTGCTTTCCTTCGTCGCTTGTAATAGCGGAGAAAACGCCCCGTCGGTTGACGAGAGTGAGCTTGAATCCTCGCTGATAGTTCAGGACGGCTTTACAGAAAACAAAAACGTTTCGGTAATAAAGGAATACCTTGGCGAAACGGTAAACAGAAATATGCTTGCAACCGACGTTTTTTACGAGCGTCCCTATACCCTAAGCCGCCCCGCGAGCGAAATATATTCCAATAACGGCTCTAAGCTCACCAACGGTCAAACGATGGAGCTTATCTACGGCGCATATTCCCACGTTGGCTTTGAGGGCGGCTCGAACGTCTCTGTAACAATCGACGCGGGCGAAGGCGACCATAATATTGCCGATATTGCGGTTTGCTGTGTTCGTATTAAGGACTATTCCTATGATTTACCCCAAAAGGTTACTGTTGAGGTTTCCAACGACGGCAAGAAGTTTACGCTTATTTCGAGCTTAAAAACCCCGTCCGACCTCGAAAACAATACTAACTATACCTATTATTTCTCGTTCCCTCAAGCAGTTAATGCAAGATACTTCCGTATCGGCTTTAGTCGCCCGATGGGAGAGATGCTTTGCATTGACGAGATAATGGGCTTTGAATATAGCGAAAACGGTAAGTATTCCACCGCCGATTTAAGAAATATCGACGTTGTTAACACTATCACCGATTTTTATAACTATAACCTAAACCTCGGCGAATCGAGCGTTAAGGTTAGCGAAACCGACGATGATTACGA